>DOIU01000181.1 GCA_003511825.1 Gammaproteobacteria bacterium
ACAGTTTTATCTACAGTCTCGTAAAGCAGATTGCTCCTTGGCTTGTTCCTGCAACCATTTCGCCATCGGCGGTGAGATACCAGCGGTGTAGTAAGAGCCACCAGCGAACTCCACCAACAATGTGGCTATCGCCGGATGATCTGCCAGTAACTGCGTCATGCCATCAGGCGTCAAGTCTTTCGATGCAGAAAAGGCAATATCCCGCAGCAAGCTATTCTCAATACGGGTAATGGCATGTTCAACATCCGAGGCGATTTGATCCACAGACATCTGTACCTTATTGCTGATGGCTTCATGCATCAGCGCATTTCTGTAGGAAAGGTAGTAGTACCCCATACCGAGCGCTAACACTGTCACGGCAAGAATCCCAACAAAGGCCACAATGAGCAGCCCTCTGACTCGACGCTTCATAGCCATGCATCCATCGCAAAAGACTCCTGACCGAAGAGCTCAAACGCAAACCCAGCTTCCTGTCGATCAGGCACCGACAGGAAGCTGGCCAGGCCTATCGACTCCAGCCTTCAGACTCAAACAGTTTTGCCGCCTCTTCACTCTTGAGGAAGCTTACAAACCCAGCAGTGGCTTCATCCGCCTCGGGAGAGACGACAATATTGGTGACTCGATAGATGCGACGCTCCGGCTCAAGCTCTACGAAGTCAGCAACCTCTGCGTGGTCAAGAGGCCAGTGGATCCAAGTCAACCATGCATCCGCGTTCAGCTCCTTGAATGCACGAAAGCTAGCCCCGCTCCCCTTTTCAAATGAAGCGATGTTCTTGCGAAGGTGAACCACATCGCTTAACGAACCGAGGCGACCGGCAACATCTTCCCAAACGCCCGTCCCTGACGTGTTGTATACCCCTTTTCCTTCCGTCACGATGACCTTCATTCCCGGCGTGATAAGATCTTGAAACCCTTTAATTTCTTTTGGATTTCCCTTAGGAACAACGATAACAACCCTTCGGATATACAGCGGCTCCACGTCTTGACTGTCGACGAACCGATAAGTTTCAAGGAAGGCAGTCATTGACTGCTCAGCGCTGCCAAACAAGATATCTGCGCTTCGCTGAGCTTCTTTTGTCCAGCGGCTTTCTGGACCAAAAGTCACCTCGACTTTTTGACCTGTTTTTGCCTCGTAGGCCTTCGCTACCTTAATGTAGGCCGTATGAGGCCCCCCAGGACCAAACAGGCGAATAATCTGGTCTTTCGGCGCATGCACAATGTCAGAATCATACAAGGTGCTGGCAGCAGACTGGATCGGCATTAACCCTCCCCATATCACCAGCAACGAACAGCTTAACTTCAAAAACCTTTTCATTTGAGTTACCCATAAAGTGTGAGTGATCGTACTTGTCAGTGAACAACAGTTGTTGTCTCGTCACGTCGTCCACAAAACTCGGTTGTCGCAACAACAGGCGGCACGATATAGGAAATCCACCCCCAAGGTTTCAAGGCGGTGTAAAACACTGTCTCCAACTGTAAACCGAATTAATGTATATTTATATCAAACACTTAAGTTCACAAATGAACATCTACACCCTCCCGCAATCAAACACGACTTGTCGTTCGCGCATCGCGAGAGAACGCCGATTGCGGGCTTTTCCAACACCCTTTTCAATGGCAACTCTGGATTTGCTTCGGGTTTGGAAGCACAACTGATAAAATCCTCACGCAGTATTAGAGGAGAAGCACGCGTGCATGACGAATATGCTGACGGAATCGAGGTCGAGGTTGACACACATTACATGGAATCGGAGTCTGAACCAGAAGAAGATCGCTACGTCTTCGCTTACACAGTCACGATCCGTAACATCGGCGTTGTACCCGCCCGTCTGCTGACCCGCCATTGGGTCATCACCGATGCCAACGGCAAGGTCCAAGAGGTGCGCGGCGAAGGCGTCGTCGGCGAAACGCCACACCTCAAGCCCGGTGAGGGCTTCCAGTACACCAGCGGCACCATGCTTGACACACCCATGGGTGCCATGGGTGGCACCTATCAAATGGTCACAGACGACGGCGTCGAATTCGATGCCACCATCCCTGACTTTTTGCTCACAACCCCCCGCACGCTGCACTGAGCACTGACTGGGGATTATCTGGGAGTCTCCATGAGCAAGTATGTCATCGGCGATATTCAGGGTTGCCTGAGCGGCCTGCAGGCCCTCCTTAAAGCCATAGATTTCTCACCCCAGGATGACACACTGTATTTTGCAGGCGATTTAGTCAATCGTGGCCCCGAGTCGCTGGGTGTGTTGCATTTTGTGAAATCTCTGGGCGACAGCGCCGAATGTGTGCTGGGTAACCACGATTTGCATTTGCTCGCCGTGCATGCGGGCTATCGCAAAACCGGCCGCAAAGATACCATCGACGATATCCTCGAGGCGCCAGACCGCTTGGCGCTGATGGACTGGCTACGCCAGCTGCCTTTGATGATTACCCTACCCGATCGGCAGCAAGTGATTTGCCATGCGGGGCTCTGCGCGGACTGGGACCTCGAGACGGCCGAGGCGGAAGCCCGCTTTGTCGAGAACCACTTGCGCCGCGACACCTACCGCGAGCTGTTTGCCGACATGTACGGCAATACACCGACACGCTGGAAACCCGGGCGCAACACGCGCAAACGCCTGCGCTTTGCCATCAACTGCTTTACACGCATGCGCTATTGCGACGGTGACGGCGCCTTGGAGTTTGAACAAAAAGGCAAACCCGGCACGCAACCACCCGAGCTGATGCCGTGGTATCAGGTTCCGGGGCGCAAACATGCCGCTTTAACCATTTACTTTGGTCACTGGTCAACGATTGGCGAATCGGGTGACCCCAAGGCCATTGCACTCGACACAGGCTGTGTCTGGGGGGGACGCCTCACGGCCTTCGACCTGGAGACCGGGCAGTTGATCAGCGTCCCTTGTGATAGCCAGCAAAAACCCGGTTAGGACGCGTTAAGGGTGTTCGTCATCGGGCTTGGGCTTGTCCTGCTGCATCATCCACTGCAACACCTTAATCACCGGATACGGTGAGATCATCAATAAGCCAAGCCCAATCGCTGAAGCGATCGCGACCATACTGACGGGCGTACTCGTCGGCATTAGATAGGCGATCACGCCGCCCGCCAATGCCAGCAAGCCCAGCCAGTGTAAATAGAAAAAAAACCGCAACATGCGTGCTACACCCGCTTTCGCCGCAACACGCGGCACGTATAGGCAAACGGTTGTCGATCGGTCGGAGCAACCTGGCGCGCACTGACCTCTTCCCAGTGCTCCGGCTCGAACGCGTCTAACCAGACATCGCCTTCAAAGGCATGATCAATCTCAGTCAGGTAGAGTTTTTCGGTCACATCCATAGCTGCACGGCATAAGGCTGCGCCGCCAATAATCATCGCCTCCTGCGTCTCGTCCAGATACTGTGCAGCAGTTGCCAGCGCATCATCCAAGCTGTGCACCGCGTGCACGCCTTGGCTGTGCCAATTGGGTTGACGCGTCACCACGATGTTCGTCCGGCCCGGCAAGGGGCGGCCGATATCCTCGTGGGTTTTCCGGCCCATGATGACGGGTTTGCCCAGGGTGACAGACTTAAAATACTGCAACTCGTCCGGCAAATGCCACGGCAGACCACCCTCTGCCCCAATCAGGCGGTTGCGATCCATTGCCATCATCATACAAATAATCACACCGCCACCGGCGCAGCAATGTGCGGCTGGGCACGGTAATCACGCAACTCAAAATCGGCATACTCAAAGGCAAACAGATCATCGACGGCCGGATTCAGATGCATCGTCGGCAAAGGCCCCGGAGTGCGCGTCAGTTGTTCGCGAGCCTGTTCAAGGTGATTGCTGTAGAGGTGCGCATCACCCAACACATGGACAAACTCACCGTATGCCAGCCCCGTTACCTGGGCCATCATCATGGTTAAGAGACTGTAGGACGCGATATTAAAAGGGACGCCCAGAAAGATATCCGCGCTGCGCTGGTACAGTTGGCAAGACAGCTTTCCGTCTGCCACGTAGAACTGGAAAAACGCGTGGCAAGGCGGCAGCGCCATGTGTGCGATGTCGCCAACATTCCAGGCGCTGACGATAATGCGCCGCGAATCGGGTTGCTCGCGGATTTGACGGATAGCCTCGGTGATTTGATCAACCGTCGCCCCATCGGCGCCGCGCCATGAGCGCCATTGCGCGCCGTAGACAGGCCCGAGATCTCCGTTCTCGTCAGCCCATTCATCCCAAATTCTGACCTTATTGTCGCGCAGATAGGCAATGTTGGTATCACCCTGGAGGAACCACAACAACTCGTGAATGATTGAGCGCAAATGCAGTTTTTTGGTCGTCAACAACGGAAAGCCCGCCGCCAAATCAAACCGCATCTGATAGCCAAATACCGAGCGTGTCCCCGTGCCGGTACGATCCGACTTGTCACAGCCGGTGTCCATTACGTGGCGCATTAAATCAAGATACTGCTGCATCAGCTTGCCTTATGCACTGCCGGTGTGCGATACGCCCACCAGAAAAACAACAGACCCACAGCAATCATCGGCAAGGACAAGACCTGCCCCTGTGTCATCCAACCAAACGCCACAAAACCCATGTGCTCATCGGGTTGGCGGACGAATTCGATCACAAAGCGATAGATGCCGTAGTACGTCAAAAAGAAACCCGAAACCGCCATGGCGGGCCGAGGCTTACTGGAAAACAGCCAGATCAGAAGGAAGAACAGCGGCCCCTCAAGAAAGAACTGATACAACTGTGAGGGGTGCCGCGGGTCAGGCCCACCGCTCGGAAACACCATACCCCAGGGCACATCGGTTACGCGCCCCCAGAGTTCACCATTGATGAAGTTACCGATACGGCCAGCCCCCAGCCCG
>DOIU01000363.1 GCA_003511825.1 Gammaproteobacteria bacterium
CTAACCGCTTGGCGAAGCCCGACTCTGCCGATATCGCCATCACATCCTCATCAGGCGCCCACCATTCGCCTCGCGTGACGGTATTGTGCCGGGGCGGCTCATCGGCATAGGACAAGTTGAACTCGTGATCCAGCATGCCGCGCGCGCGCTCGTCACCGGCATAGCGCGATTCAGCATCTTCATCATTAACGGCAAGCAAACGTCCGCGACTCACAGGATACAAGGCCCCTTCAAAGTTCAGGCGCTCGCGCAAGAGATCCAGCACGCCATCCACCTGGGCGGGTTGAATGTTCACAATAAAGTGATCAGGCGCATCGGCGGGAATATCTTGCTCCCACGCGCGCAGGATGTCGCCGCGTACGACACCAATCAGCAGCATGGTCATGATGGCGAAACCGAAGGTCGACAGCTGCAGCAAGGTCACGTCCATGCGACGACGCAGCACCAACCGCGTCACCGGCCACGAGCGCGGCGTCAACCAACGCATTCCGCGATAGAGCACACCACCGGCGAGCGCAAACACCAACAAAATCGCCAGTAACCCCGCCAATACCAAAGCTACCAAGAGGAAGCTGTGCGCTTGCAGATACATCATCAACGCGGCTGCGACCAATGCGACCGCCAGCGTCAGACGCCCAGAGACGCCCAAATCGCCGTATTCCTGCCGCAATACACCAACCACCGGCGCAGCGCCCGCACGCAGCAAGGGCAACGCGGCAAACCCGATCAATGTCAGCACGGTCACGACCGCCGCGCTCCAAAACGGTGCCCAACCTGCGGCCGGCAAGCTGAGATCAAACCATGCGCCTAGCAATCCGGCTAACACCGTCTGCGCCAACAAACCCAAAAGCAGCCCCAGGCCCAGGGCAGTGCCGGCGAGTAAAGCCAGACGCACCAGCATCCAGGCCATCACCGTTTTGCGACTCGCTCCTAAGGTCCGAAGAATCGCGCCCGCACTGGCCTGCTCGCGCGCATACTGGCGCACGGCCATGGCAATGGCCGCGCCTGAGAGCAACACCGCCAACATGGCCGCAAGACCAAAAAAGCGCTGGATTTGGTCGAGCACCCGTTGAATCTGTGGCCGCGCATTGTCGGCGTCGCGCCATTCCAGCCCGAGGCGCTCTTCCGAGTCGTACCACGCCTGGAACGCCGACAAGGCAGTCGGCGGCCCCGCAAGCAATAACGCGTAACGCGCACGACTGCCCTCAACCAGCAGGCCGGCAGTCGCCAAATCGTCTACGCGCATCAGGAGACGGGGCGCCATCTGAAACAACCCGCCGCCGGCATCAGGCTCTTGCGCCACGGTGGCCGTCACACGCAGCTCACTATTCCCCACCCAAAGCGTGTCGCCGGCTTGCAACTGCAGCGGATGGACCAAAGTTGGCGCGACCGCAATATCGCCCGGAGCCGGTGGCACACGACGCGTGACATCCTCTGTCGCTGCCACGTCTGCCAGCGACAACGCTCCGCGCAAGGGGTAGTTGTCACTCACTGCCTTGACCGAGACCAAGGCCGATTCGTCATCGGCGTTGAGAACCACGCTGGGAAAGCTGATCACTGCTGCGCTCTGCAACCCCAAGGCATCGGCCTTGGCCTGCAATGACGGCGCAATCGCGCGGGAGGCTTCAATGCGCACATCAGCCGCCAGCAAATCACCCGCTTGCTGTTGCATGGCGCGCGAGACGCGATCAGTAAAGAAACCCACGGCTGACACTGCCGCCACCGCAATGATGAGCGCGCTCAGCAAGATACGCAGGCTTACACAACGCAGATCACTTTTGAGGGAGCGACGCACCAACGATAAGAGCATCACGCAGGACTCACGTTGCCGTTGTACACGCGCACCTGGCGATCGCATCGCGCCGCCAGCGCAGTATCGTGTGTCACCAGCACCAGCGATGCCCCCTGCTCGGCGCGCAGCTCAAACATCAGGTCAATGATGCGCGCGCCGTTTTCGGCGTCGAGATTGCCGGTGGGTTCATCGGCAAACAACAGATCCGGTTCCACCACAAAGGCACGCGCCAAGGCCACGCGCTGCTGCTCGCCACCAGAGAGCTGCTCGGGATAGTGGTGCAGACGCTCGCCCAAACCCAGCTTGGTCAGCAGGGCCCGAGCGTCATAGCGCGGATGGGTGCGCTGCCCCAAATCCAGCGCGACTTGTACGTTCTCCAGCGCGGTAAAGCCCGGCAAGAGTTGAAAGGACTGAAATACAAACCCCACCCTACCCGCGCGCAACCGGGCGCGCGCGTCTTCATCCAGTTGCCCGAGCGATTGGCCAAAGAGACTGACATCACCGGCCGAAGCATCATCGAGCCCGGCGAGAATACCCAGCAATGTCGACTTGCCTGAGCCCGAGGGACCGACAATAGCAAAGGCTTCGGCGGGTGCCACACTGAGACTGACATCGGACAAAATCCGCAGGTCACCACTCGGCCCGACCACGCGTTTTTCGACGTTGGCGGCCTCCAGCACGTGGGAGGTTGCGGTTTGTTCGCTTGCACTTTCAACGGGAGGGATCACAATACTCGTTCTCTGGTAAAGGCGAAAAACACCGTGTTGAGATTACTCGCTGTCTGCATTATAGCTCTGACCCCGTGGCGCGCATTCGCCGCGGACATTACTGTTCTGGTACTCGGCGACAGCATCAGCGCCGGCTACGGACTCTCTGCCAACCAAGTATGGGTGGATCGGTTGAAATCAAGGCTGGACGATGCACGTCTTAACGCAAACGTCATCAACGCGAGTATTTCCGGGGACACCACCCGCGGCGGTCTTGAGCGTTTGCCGGCAGCGTTGACGCGTCATGAGCCCGATATTGTCATCATCGAACTCGGCGGCAACGACGGCCTGCGTGGTCTGTCACTGAAAGCCATGCGCCAAAATCTGGAGCAGATGGTCACACTGAGCAAAGACTTTGGCGCGCGCGTATTGCTCTTGGGCATGCGCATCCCAAGCAACTACGGCCCTGCTTACACCACACGCTTTAATGCGGTGTTTCATGCTGCAGCCGAAGCGACAGAGGTCGCCTTAATGCCGTTTTTCTTGGAACCGATTGTCAGTGATAACCGTTATTTCCAAGCCGACGGCATCCATCCATCTGCAGAGGCACAACCGCTGCTGCTGGACGCCCTATGGCCTTATCTCAAGCCCTTATTACCGGAGCCACTTTCAGTGGCGCCCCAATCTTCAGCGATCAAACCAGACTAGGGGTCTGTCCGGATCTGCAACGCGTTCTTTTAACCACGCCAACGCTTTGCCTTTGTGCTTGTTCTTCCAGGCGTAAACAACGGATTTGGTCCAGTTCAGACCAGACTCAATCTGCTTCTCAACCAATTGCCCGCTATCGAGATAGCCTTGCACGGAGGCGCGAGGCAAGATGCCGACACCCATGCCTTGCAAATGCGCTTGGATTTTCATCTCCAGAGTTGACACCGTCATCACTGGTTGCCCGGGCAAAATCCCAATGCTGGACTGCGGCAATTCACGCGCGGTATCAGCCATGGCAATCACCCGATGACGCCGCAAGATATCTTCTGGGATGGGCTCGGACCAAACGGCCAAGGGATGATCGGGCGCAACCACAAACGCAAAACTCACCGTGCCACGGGTGAAGGTTGAAAACCCACCCACCTGCGGCATATGACCATCAATCGCAATGACAAAGTCGACCCGATCGGCCAATAGGGCATCCCAGACGCCCACCAGTACTTCATTGCAGATACGCAATCGCGTGTTTGGCGAAAACGCCTGCAGTTCACGCATTAACGCCATCAGCTGATCAGCGGGAAACAAATCGTCCACACCGATGCGCAATTCTGCTTCCCAGCCATTGGAGAGATCGGCAATCACCGACTCGGTCTCACGTGCCATTCGCAGCAGTTCTTGCCCACGCTGAAACAACGCCTCGCCCTGTGTCGTTAACCGCAATTGTCGGCTATCGCGTTCAAAGATGCGCGCGCCCAGAGACTCCTCCAGTTTGCTCACGGTATAGGAGATGGTAGAAGGCACACGATGGAGCACCTGCGCGGCTTTGCTGAAACTGCCCTGCTCGCCAATCGTCACCACGACACGCAAGCTTTCCAGATCAATCTTGGGGTTCGATTTCATCGAACGTGCTGTTCTCATTTTTCTAATTGAACCAATTTATCCCATCACTATCATGAGAGTCATGGCCATGCAGACAGTTTCCTAAACCACACCGAGGTCGCCAGCTATGCTTACCAATACGCACGACAGCTACGGCTGGGTCGCTCGCCTGTTACATTGGCTCATGGCCGCCGCTGTGATCGCCTTGTTCGGCATCGGGCTCTACATGACCGGTTTGGGATACTACGACCCACTCTATAAAACCTTGCCTTGGCGGCACAAAAGCGTTGGGCTGTGTGTACTGGCGCTGATCGGGGTGCGACTGCTGTGGCGCCTGACCAATGTGACTCCCGCGCATCTTGCGACACACACGCGACTGGAGGTCGTGCTCGGGGGGCTGGTGCATATCGGTTTGTACGCGCTGCTCTTGGTGATTTGTATCAGCGGTTACTTGATTTCGACCGCCAAGGGTAAAGGTATCGACTGGTTTGGCGTCTATGAAGTACCGGCCATGATCGAACCTTTCGAACGCCAAGGAGATCTGGCGGGTGATATTCACTTGATCGCCGCCTGGGTGCTGATCGGCTTGGTCGTTCTGCACGCCGCAGCGGCACTGAAGCATCACTTTATTGACAAAGACAACACACTCATTCGTATGACACGAGGATAACCCCATGAAAAAACGCTTTGCCCCCTTACTCGGCGCTGGTCTTCTGTTGGCCGCCGGCCAGCTGTTTGCTGATGACTATGTGATTGACACCGAAGGCAGCCACGCTTTTATTAACTTTAAAATTTCCCACCTCGGCTACAGCTGGCTGCACGGCCGCTTCAATACCTTTGAAGGGACATTCACCTACGACGAGGCAAAGCCGGAAGCGGCCAGCATCCAGGTAAAAATTGATACCGCGAGCATTGATTCGAATCACGCCGAACGCGACAAGCATTTGCGCAACGATGACTTTCTGGATGTCAAAAAGTATCCGGAAGCCAGCTTCGTCAGCACCAGCTACACACCGGGTTAAGGCAATACGGGCGTCTTGAAAGGCGACTTTACACTGCGCGGCGTGACCAAGCCCATCAGCATTGATGTGGTACACATTGGCGGCGGCGAAGACCCATGGGGTGGCTACCGACAGGGCTTTTCAGGGTCCACCATGATCACATTGGCAGACTACGGCGTCCCCATGAGCCTGGGGCCCGCATCAGAAACAATGGAAATCATCCTCTCCGTGGAAGGCATTCGCCAGTAATCGGGCAGTCTCGTGTGCCGCCCCTTACTCGCGGGCGGCATGCTGCAGGCGAAAAAAAGCCGGACACGAAGGTCCGGCTAACCCACACACACTGTTTTCGCCAATTACTCCTTGATACCAATCAGCGATTTTTACTCCGCCGCGACTATTGCTTTTCTTGCCGGCGACGTTGATTCATAACGTGATACGAATTATGCCCGCAGATACCTGAAATTCGCAACAGTTCAAACTCAATAAAACATGAAAAAAAGCTCAAAAAAGGCTCAAACAGCAAGAATTTTCATTAACAGCACGCAAGCTTTACCTTTTGGTCAGCCCATGCAGTGCAGCATTTTTATTCTGATGGGATCGGCGTCCTAATTGCCTTGACCTTTACGGACCCGCCCAAAAAACACCCTTGACTCGCTTGCTGCGCCGTAACATAATCGGGCGCCAGGAGTAACACTGTGAAAGGACGCATGCCGACAAACCGAAGAGGGATTGGCGATTTTAATACTGAAGCGCAAAATCGGCGAGAAATTGAATCTCGCAGCCAACGCACGTGTCACGGTCCTTCGTATCGAAGATCCCTTCGTGACATTACGTATTGAAACCCGCAACAGCAGTCAGCAACGCACGGGTATTTTCCCAGCTCGACACCCTCGTTAAACAATCTATTGGGTCGGCATAAAAAGAACTAACCCACGCACACCCTCTGTCCGGGCCTTCACGGCCCGGCAGATACCTTACCAAACCCTCAATTGCAGAAACCCTATCTCTTCAAGGATACTCTGGTGCTGTAAAGGCTCCACTGTTCGGACGGACACCGTGTACACCCGCGTCGCTACTTTTTCCTTTAAATCTAATCACCTCGACGAAGCGCTCGCGGTGACGCGAGAAACAATCAACCCCGCACTTGAGAAGATCGACGGCGTGCGCCTGATGGTGGTCACGATCGACCGGGAACGCGCTAAAGGCAGCGCCACGACCATCTATGAATCACGCGAAAAAGCGGATCAAGCTCAGGAAGTGATCAGCCATATCTGGGGCGTGCTTGAGGCACATCTGCTGGAACCCCCTGATATTCGCGAACGAGAGGTGGTATTCGGGAGTATCGACGGGGCTCTGTTGGTTGAAGACTAGCGGTTCAACACCCGTCTCCAAATGAAGCCGCAAAGCGACCCAATCCTCACCTATGAGCTGCGTCTTGCACCGAAGCGACTCTGGGACTTTGCACCCGTGATCATTATGTGGATAGACCACTAGCCAGCCGCACCGGAATGGTTTATTTTGCGTGTGCCGTCATCGGCGCCAGGTTGCCGGGCAACAGGCAGTCAAACCCAGTAAAACTGCGGATTTCAAGCACTCATGATAGACCTCACTCAACGATCTGTTCTGACACTCATGGCCTGTATGGGCATGTTGGTACTCAACGCCTGCGCCACATCCAGCATCGCACTACCTCGGGCCAAACCACCCGTGGCACTTAATCAAGCGGGCTCCGGCATTTACCCGTATGGCACTCGCCAGGTGACCTTGTCTGTGACCACCGATCAGCCAGCCGAGTGTCGTCTCGGTAATTCACCCGGGCATCCTTTCGGAGCGCTGTATCTGCGCTTTGCATCTGAAGATCGATTACTGCATGAGTACACCGTCAGCACCTACGATGCCGGCACATCGCAGTTTTTTGTCCAATGTCGCGATGACGCCAACCAACTCACCCTGCGTGAAGAAGTGATGTTTAACGTCACCATCACCGACGGCCAGTAAGCGCGGACCATCACACTGCAAGGAGCCCCGTATGGGTCAAGCGCAATCTCTTTGGCGGCTGATGCTGCTGGTGCTGAGTGGGGTCTGGCTACCACAGCTTGGCAACGCCGTCGACAATACGCCAGACAATGCGGCATCATCAAAGCCCCCTGCTTTTACCCTTGAACGCAAGCCCGTCTGGGAGATTGGTCTTGGCGGCGGGTACTCGGGTGGGTTTGACTACCCCGCCTCCTCTGAGCGCAATCAACGCACCCTATTCTTGCCTTACGCGATTTACCGCGGCCCAACATTTCGCGTCGGCTCCGGGCGCGTGCAAGCCGTCGCCGTTGAAGACCCTCGGTTTAAATTAGACCTATCCGTAGGCGCCTCGTTTAATGCAGACTCCGACGGCAATTCCGCGCGCAGCGGCATGCCGGACCTGGACTTTCTGTTCGAAGTTGGCCCCCGACTGGAATACCGAGTGTTTGATTGGCCAATAGGCGACAACAGCCGCAGCACCTTGTCGTGGGAGAACTACATCCGCGCCGTGTTTTCAACCGACTTTACGCGGGTGGATACACGTGGCGTACGCCTGGGGAGTCGCTTGCGTTATCAATACACGGACATCGGTGGCAAGCCGATCGACTTTTTTGCGCGCTTGGGACCCATTTGGGGCAGCGCTGATTTGCAAGATTATTTTTATCAGGTGGACCCGGCCTTTGCCACAGACACAAGAGCAGCCTTCAAGGCCGGCGGCGGCTACTTGGGCAGTGAATTGTTTTATGGCATCCGATTCTGGGCGACCCGACATTTCAGGTTAATTGCGGGCAGCACCCTGGGCTTCTACGACGGTGCTGCTAATGAGGACAGCCCGCTGTTTGAGCAGCGACGCAGCACCAGCTATGCACTGGTTGTGATTTGGTCAATCTGGCAAAGCCCGAATGCGATTGAGGTCTTTCAAGAGGACTGAAGCTCAATGCGGGAACTCCGCATCTGCCCAAGCCACGGGATCTTCAATCGGCTCAAGATGGGTAAACACATGACAGCGCTCAAAACCTGAGCATATCGCCTTCTCGATCTCTTCCAGCAAATCATGCCCACGCTGCACCGTCCAGTGACCCGGCACAAGCACGTGCACAGCGACAAATCGGCGTGGCCCCGAGCGGCGGGTCCGCAGCGCATGGAACTGGATATACTCCGACCGATACGTAGCGAGGACACCTTCAATCTGCCGCAGCTCTTCGTCGGGCAAGGCACGATCCATCAAACCATCCACAGCAACGCGCACCAATGCAAGACCTTCTCTCGCCAGATGGAGTGCGACCAACAGTGCAATCAGCGGGTCTAGCCGGGGTTGATCAAACCAATAAGCCAACGACACCCCAACAACGACACCCGCGCTGGTCCAGACATCCGCCAACAAGTGCTTGCCATCGGCAGCCAGGGCTGACGAATCATGCACGCGCGCAACGCGGATCAGCAGTAACCCCAGCGTGCCGTTAAACACCGACGCCAACACGACCAAGGCCAGCCCCATCCCCAGGGCTTCAGGCATGCTCGGCGAAATCAGGCGCTCAATCGCATGCCACGCGATCATGACGCCCGCGATTAAAATCATGCCCCCGGTCATGCCACTGGAGAAGTACTCTGCCTTATCGTGGCCGAAGGGATGATCGTGATCAGGCGGCCGCCGGACGATACTCAGCGCGGTCAACAGTGCAATCGCACTGACCAAGTTGACTAAAGACTCCATCGCATCGGACAAAATCGCGACAGAATCGGTCAGATAACCGGCCCCAAACTTCAGCAGCAACGTGGTGATGGCCGCGCCGATGGAGAGATAGGCATAGCGCCTTAAATCTGACATGAATGGTCCTCAAATCCGCCGTCCTATCGCCGTGCAATCCACGATGCCCTGCTGACAACCGACCTTGCAGGCGCGGGTGCAGCTTGCAGTGACGCTTGCCGACGACCGCGACATTTTACGGTGATGAGACGCTTTGTGCGAGGCAGCATCAACGGCTGTTGCCGCTGGATATCCACACAAAAATAATGAGAATTATTCGCATTAACCGCACTTCTTTGTAACACGGTGGCGATTGATATGCCACTTTCACGTGCGATGAGTTGAGGCTGTTGATCAGGTAGAGGTGTTGCGCAAGAACTGCTCAATCGCAGCGGCGGTGGTCTCGGGGGCATGCAAGCCTTGGCGAGTTCTGCGCCAGAGAATATCCTCGGCCGTCCTCGCCCACTCATGCTGGACCAGATAGGCAACTTCGCGGGCATACATATCACCGCCAAAGGCCTCACCGAGATCCACAAGGGTTGTCACGCCTGCGAGCAGCGTCTGAATGCGAGTCCCGTATTGCCGCGCACAGCGGTGCAATAACGGTTGCGGTAAGTCCGGCCATTGCGCCACCACCTGCTCAAGAAAAGCCTGCCAATCCGCGTTGGGCAAATCTCCGCCGGGCAAGCAGGCCGTGGCGGTCCAAGCGGGTCGTGACTCATCCAGCAGGGGCAACAAGCGATCAAGGCTTTTCTCGGCAAGCTGGCGGTACGCGGTCAGCTTTCCACCAAACACATTGAGCACGGGCGCGTCATCACCCT
>DOIU01000365.1 GCA_003511825.1 Gammaproteobacteria bacterium
CTCAAGCGTATTAAGGAAAATATGGAATAGCATGAAAGCCGTGCTATTTTGCAAGCTCCCCTATGCGTATTCCATACTCGCGCCCATAGAGAAAGAGCTGCTTAAGCGCAATATCACCTGCTTGTGGTACATTCCCAAGGACATTTTGCCACACTTTAACCCTCGTCACTCACCGTGTACCGACTGCATTCAAGAACTGGACGCCTTTGGCGCCGATATGAACTTCGTCCCAGGCAACCACATTCCCTGGTTTCTGCGTGGTGTCAAAGTGCAGGTGTTTCATGGCATGGCAGGTGAAAAAAAGGGGCACTTCCGCATCCGCGATTACTTTGATTTATACCTCACCCAAGGCCCTTATTTTACCCACCGATTCCAACACCTTGCGGCAAAACACGGCAATTTTCGGGTGCGTGAAACCGGCTGGTCTAAACTCGACAGCCTTTACTGCACCCCTCCAGACGCACAACGACAACGCGCGCAACTGCTGGAGAACGCCCAGGCCAAATACTTGGTTTTATTCGCCCCGACATTTTCTCCCTCACTCACGTGTGCCGATGCGCTGTTTGATGATATCGTCGCCCTATCAAAGCACCCCGACTACCTCGTCATGACCAAGTTTCATGACAAACTCAGACCTGACTTGGTGGCGCGCTATGCGGCGGCAGAGTCCACCAGCCTTCGTCTCATTGCTGACAGTGACATCACCGCCTGGCTACACACGGCAGACCTGATGGTCAGTGATACCTCCTCGGTCGTTTACGAATATCTGTTGCTGGACAAACCCATCGTCACCGTCAACAGCCAGTCCGACAACGTACGTTGGCGCAACATCACCACACCCGGTGAGCTCGTACCTGCGGTTACCGAGGCGTTGCACGACAATGCCAAACAGCGCGCCTGTCGACAACGGGTCATCGCTGACTACCATCCCTACAGAGACGGTCAGTCTGCTCGCCGCATGGTGGACGCAACAGTGGATTTTATCCAGACGCACGGCGTACCTGCTGCGAGGCACATCCCCGTGATGCGAAAACTCAAATTGATCAAAAAGTATCGCGTCCTGAGATGGTGATCGCCACGCCGAGCATCTCTGAGCGCTCATTGGCCTTGTTGATACCTGCGCTCGCCTTCGCGATCACCCTGCACACCTCGCTCAGCTATGCTCTCGCGCTGCTCATCCTGCTTCTGGGCATGTGGGACACGCATCTTCGTCAACGGACCCGGACAATACCATCACACCCCATCGCGATCGCCTTTTTACTGATATTCGCGCTGCATGCGGCAGGCTTACTCTGGACCGAGGCGTATCCAGAAGGCCTGCGCATACTGTCCAAGCAAAAAATCTACGTATTTGCCGCGCTGTTCGTGGTTTTCCTGGATAAAGACATCGCACAAAAATCCATCGTTGCGCTGATCGCGGCCATTTTTTTCTCGGAATTTGTGTCGCTGTATTGGATTTTTTACGCCCCCGAGCGCGATAGCTCGTCGCCGTTTATGCACCATATGCACTATTCGTTGGTCCTGTGCTTTACCGCGGCGTACCTGATTCACCTCATCGTCCCTGGACAGCGGCTCTGCGCGCACAATCTCGCATGCAGTGCGGGTACCTTACTGACCGTGTGCGTGATGTTTCTTAATAAAGGGCGCATTGGTTTATTAGCGCTGCCCGTGGTCGCAGTGATACTGGCAGTGGATAAGTTCAAGCTTGCCTTTTGGCGCGCGGCAGTCGCCGTACTCGCGCTGAGCGCGTGTGTGTTTACCCTGGCGTATTTGGGTAGCGCCCCTTTCCAAGCACGCATAGACGCAGCCGTTTACGAGTTCACTGAGGTGCTGGGTTCGGGTAAGCGCGACAGTATCACCTGTCGGCTGGAGATGTGGCAATACAGCTTACAGATTGTCGCGCACGAGCCTCTGCTCGGCGTTGGCACCGGCGATAGCATGCCCGCCATGGCCAATCTCCTGGGTGCCGAAGCATTGGATGCGCTGCATGCGCACTGTGGGCTTGGCCATCGCTATCAGCTCAATGTGCATAACAATTTTATCTTAATGCTGTTGCAGTTTGGCGTTGTTGGCTTTGCAGTATTTCTGCTCGCCTTGTGGCTGCTTTTGCGCACAGCAATCGCGCATAACAATCACCCAATGAAGCTCTTGTTAGCGGTCACAGGCATCGGGATGTTAACCGCGTCGCCGGTGTCTATTCATATCAAATACATGTTCTTTTTTACCGTGGTCCTCAGCCTGCTGTATGCGGCGGGTGACACCGAAAAGAACAGTGATTAAGCGACAACATAACGCCCAATCACAGGGATACACATGATGTGGCGACGTCAACCCACATAATATAGCAAGCATGACACCGCAAAGACGGCGACCTGTTAGGACGGCTTAAGTCAACGACTGAACGCCAGCCCCGTGCAGCGCGTCTGTGAGCAGGCGACTCACGCGTGACACGTCATTCGCAGAGAGCAATACAGCATCAAACGACAGTCCGGGTTGCCGCTTCGCGACCGAAGCCGGTTTGAAGCCCATCTCATGAAGGTATTCAGACGCCAACACAGGCACCACGACAATCAGCGAATCGACGCCACTGTCAGCCACGCGATTCGCACAACGACTCAACAAGGCAAGACGCGTCGCTAGCCCACCGCGGTCTCGAAACTCTGGCGCGACAACGAGGCTGTTTAGCTCCACAAAGCGCTGCTCTAAACCGACAGACTCACGAATCTCACGCTCAAACACTGCCAACGCCGGCACATCGTCAGCGGATCCCGGCTGGTGAGAGCACACCCGTATCGCACCGACGCACTCCCCCGCATAAAACGTCACACAAGACTGGCAGTTTGGCTGCTGATCATAGGCATCGAAATAGCGCCCCACATCGTTGCGCCTGATCAACTCATCAGCAAGGTAAGCACGATATCTGAGTGCGCAGACACGATCCAGCAACCGGCCTGTGGCGCAGACACTGGTGAAAATACCTTTGGAAGCCTCTTGAGACGAGGCAGTGGGTACTGCGGCAAAACGCGGACTCATGAGCGATATTCCATTAGCCGTCCAGGAACAAGCACGCCCTGCAGATTGTTTGCCAGCCAATAACAAATAGCGCTAAGCTATATTAACAATAAGACAGTTTTCGTATAGAAACGTCAAGCATTGACAAGACAATTATCATTCTCCAATACAAGTCGGTTTATCATCCTTCAAAACAACCTCACGACCTCTCCATGGCAAAACTCCTATTCAGATTGCGCAACGTGCCCGTCCCCGAGGCACAAGCCGTTCGGACGCTATTAGATGACAACGGTTTTGACTGGTACGAGACCCATGCGGGCAATTGGGGCATCTCGATGCCGGCACTGTGGATCAAGGATGACACGCAATGGGCAGCAGCGCGCGCCTGCATCGATGCGTACCAGCAGCAACTGCAAACCGATGTCCGCGCAGCTCATGCCGAGCCGCCTGCTGCGGAGGAGGATGCCACACTGGTTGCGCGATTTTTGCGCGCGCCAGTGCGACTTGTACTCGCACTGATCGGCATCCTGGTCGTGCTGTATTTCTCGGTGTACCCGTTTATGCGACTGTTTCAGGGATGATCTGAGATGGGCGCAAATGGGCAGATCTCACCCACGCGCGCCGTTAGCATCCAGTCAGCACAGGCAGGTGCCTGTTCCGTTCCTTCACGCGGGCACCAGGGCGCAAATTCTGCTGCGTGAGCGGGCACATAGGGGCCAGGCTTCACCTCTAGAATGACGGAATCTTCTGCCAGACAAACCAGCGAGTGCCATGTGCCCGGCGCGAATTCCATGCCTACACAGCCATCCGCATCCAGACGCAAACGCTGCAACACCCTGCCGACGTCATCAAACACCAGGCAATCCAACGCACCCCGCAAACGCGCCAACAACTCCCAGCGCCCCGCCTGCGGATGACAATGCGCGGCGACGTAAGTACCGGGCTGCAAGGCGATCAATAAGCGTTGCGTCGGGTCGTCAGGTGAACTGTGGAGATTGCGGTGCGCCCGACGGCGCTCGCTCCCACGCGCTTCAACACACAAGTCTGTAAGCAAGTCTGGGTCTATCGCATTGAGCATGATTGGAGTCCATCAGCCAAGCCACATTGGGATTATTCCGGCATAGTTGACAGAGAAAGCTATACTCACTGCAACAGTGCCTTTTGGCGCACCCAGCCATTATGGCAGAAATTGCAAAACCCGTTGATGATGAAACACCCGCGCTATGCACAAGCTCACCAATGACAACTCAAGACTGACGCTTCTGGCAGCGCTGTCTCTTGCCCTTGTAAGTCTGGTTGGATGCGGCGACGGCCTCGACCGAAGAAACAACAGCAACGATGACTCAGGAGGCGGCGGCTCCATCAGTTTTAACGATGACGGTCCCGCGGACGCGAGCTACGTGCGACTGGAGCGCCTGGACTATCGCAGCGAAAAGCCCTCGGTGATCTCAGTCTTGCTGCAAGCCAAAGACCGCGACAACACACCGGTGGACTCGCTGACAGCAGCCGACTTTGACATTCGCGAAAACGGTGATCCGCTCCCTCAAAGTGAATCTGCCAGCACGTTGATCGAGCGCAAGTTTCTGCCGTTTCATCTCGACACCGTGGTGCTGATGGACATCAGCAGCAGCATCAGCAATACCGACTTGGCCAATATGAAACAAGCCGTCACCGAACTGGTGCGCGATTCAGCGACTGGCCAATCACGGTTGTTTGCCGGTCAACGCGTCGCGCTCTACACCTTTGACGACTCCCTGACTGCGGTTAAAACCTTGTCGTCCAGCCCAGCGCACATTGTCGCGGCGCTGGATGCGATCCACTTGCCCATCGCTATCACACCAACCGATCTCTATGGCGCACTGCGCTCGGCCGCTACCCTGTGGGAAACCAGCCAGACACTCGCAGAAATTCATGACGGCGCGGTCGTATTAATCACTGACGGCACCGATACGGCGGGCCGCAGCTCCTTATCATCGACCCTCGATGCTCTGGGTGATAAGAAGGTCTTCACCATCGGCGTGGGCGAAGACGCCAACGAGGATGTGCTCAGTAAACTCGGCACCGCCAACAGCTATACGGTCAATAGTTTTGATGAACTCGGCCCCGCCCTTGCCGACATCCGCGAAAAACTCCGGCGCTATGCCGACAGTTTATACGTGTTGCAATACGCCTCTCCCAAACGCGCGGCCGAAGGCGATGCCGACAACAGTGACCATAAGTTTGAGATCTATGTTCACGGCAACAAAAACTCAGGCAACAGCGGCAGAGTCTCTGGGAACTTCAATTCGTACGAATTCAGTAACGTGGCACCGCGCGTCATCATCGGCGGCCCCGATCAACTGGAGACAGGACAGACCGAAAGCTACCTCGCCGACACGTTCTGGGCGTATAACGATCCGTTGTACAGTTGGGAAATCAGCGGCAGTTGCGAACTGGTGAGCAACGAAGGGCCTAAAGTGGTGATCAGCGCAACGGCCTCAGGCAGCTGTCAGCTTTCTGTCACAGATACCGGACACAATGCAGTCTCAGCCGCTAAAGCAGTCAGTGTGAGGCAGGACTAGAAGCTGGATTATCAGCTCCTCACGAGCGTCTCAATCAGGACGCCAGTCGAGCGAATGGGTACACCAGGCAATCCTCCATACGATCGCAGGCTTCACGCACCATCTCATCAGTAATCTCGACCTCGCGGTTATTCGCGTCAATGAGCGCTGCATACGCAATCTCCGTGGGTACGCGTATCACTCGAAGGCCATTCAATCGGCTGTCTCGCCCGTCTTTCATCATGTCCTGCCGCATTCTCTGTCCGTTAGGAGGTTTTTGCCAGCCACTCTAATTCAGCAAAGTGACAATCCTGTTACCTGCAATTTACCCGCCAGCTCGGTTTTTGACAAGGGTGTGTGGGCAAGAACAGCGAGAATCCCTGTAAACGGCACGGACACGCACCAAACAAGAGCAAGCCAGGGTTGTTACGCCGATTTTATTTGCAAGTCAGGCACCCGGCTTTGTGGATAATCAACCCCGGCACCACCAAGACCGCACTAACCCTGTGGTTTTTTTGTGCAAGTGACGTCGAGACGAATTTCGGTAGTCATCACGCCCATGCCACGTTGGTGTCTGTGCGGCGACAGCCCTAGTCTCCAGCTGTGACAGATAGATGGCCGAGCGCTACTGCGAACCCACATCATGTCGTCGGGTTAAGGCGGAGTCATGGGTACCGCCTTAACCGCATGTTGCGCGGCGGCAGTCATGGGTGTGTCGCGCACGGAAAATGCCCGCCCATACAACCTTGAATGGACGCCAAGGGCGAGCAGCGCTTTCTTAGAACCATATTAAGGTTCTTTCGCCTATAATAGGTCTGCCGAAGCAACGCTGCAAACGCGGATCAGTTTCCGCTGCACGCACCGCAGGACCACATTCAGATCGACCATTGCATCCAACGGGGCTTGCATGACTGAAACGCCGGAAAAATCGTTGAGCACGCACGACCACATCAAGGACGTGTCTGCGATTATTCACAGTGGTTCGTTTGCCTCCGCCAAGTCCATACTACAGGCAATGCACCCGGCGGAAATCGCCGATCTACTCGAGTCCCAGCCACCGCATAAACGCCAGTTCATCTGGCGCATGGTCGATCGCGAGTTTGAAGGCGAAGTCCTGATGGAGCTGGGCGACGAGGTGCGCGAAAGCTTGGTCGAAGACATGGACACCGAGCAGCTGCGTCTGATCTCAGAGCATCTGGATCTGGACGATCTGGCAGACTTTATTCAGTCACTGCCAGAGCAGCTCAACCGCGAGCTGCTGGCGCACATGGACTTCCAAGACCGCAGGCGCCTAGAGTCTGTGCTGTCCTACCCCGAGGACAGCGCTGGCGGCCTGATGGATCTGGACATCATCACCGTCCGTGCCGACGTGACGCTTGACGTGGTGCTGCGCTACCTGCGCCGACGCGGCAGCATGCCCCGACACACAGACCGACTGATCGTTATTGACCGCTTTGGCTACTACCTCGGTGCGCTGCCGTTGCGTCGTCTGCTCACGTGCGAGACCACCACCATCGTCGACGAAGTGATGCGCAGCGACGTCCCGACGATTCACGTTGATCAATCCGACTCTGAAGTCGCCCGCGTGTTTGAGGACCATGACTTGGTCTCCGCCGCCGTGGTCGACGATAAGAACAAACTGCTCGGCCGTATCACGATTGACGACGTGGTCGACGTCATCCGCGACGAAGCGGAGCAATCGGTCATGAGCATGGCCGGTCTGAACCAAGAAGACGACATCTTCGCGCCCGTCATTCGCAGCAGCCGCAAACGCGCGGTGTGGTTGGGCGTTAACCTACTGACCGCCTTCCTCGCTGCCTGGGTCACAGCGCAGTTTGCCGACACCATTGACAAGGTCGTCACGCTCGCCATCCTGATGACCATCGTCCCGAGCATGGGCGGCATCGCCGGCAGCCAAACACTCACCATCGTGATTCGCGGCCAGGCATTGGGCCAAGTCAATCGCACCAACACGCGTTGGTTACTGTTCAAGGAGATCATGGTCGGCTTGATGAACGGCACGCTCTGGGCGTGCGTCGTGGGTGCCGTGACCTATTGGTGGTTTGGTGATATGGACATCGGCTTGGTCATCGGGCTCGCTATCCTGACCAACCTCGCCGTGGCGGCCATGTCGGGTGTGATGATCCCGATTGTGTTGCGCTGGCTCAAGGTTGATCCTGCCCTCGCCGGCGGCGTGATTCTCACCACGATCACCGACGTCATCGGCTTACTGGCGTTTTTGGGTTTGGCGACCTTGATCCTGCTGTAACGCTTTCACTCGGGCACGCGATTACTGAATGAGCGGTCGACCTCCGCTTGCGCCTTGCGCAAACTCTTCAGGCAATCTCGGCGCCGCTCAGCCAACGCGGACTCTGACACAACCGTCACACGCGCCACGCGACGCTGCAAAGCCACCTCCGCCAAGAAACGGGAAAACAACCGCCAGTCATACATGCCTTCAAGCCCACATATTCGCGTGAGATCAAACGCAGGTCGCTGCAAAACCTGAGCGGGCGCCCATTGCAGTGCCTCTCCAACAGCCATGCGGATACGGGGTTCAGACAGCGGGTGCGACAGCGTGAGGAATGTCTCCGCCAGATCCAGCCAAGCGTCCTCGCCGGAATCCAGCGCCAGCAGAAACATGTTCAGGGCCATCGGATGAGAAAATAGCTCGTGATGCACAGCGTCGACACCACGCTCCGCAATCTGCTCCTGAAGCGCTGTCGGCGCAATGGCATAGTCAAGTGCTTCGGCGCGGACGCTCACCATCATAACGCCGACGCACAGCCAAATCCCGGCGGTACTAGCGCGCAGCTGCAACCGTCATCTCAAGCGTTGCAACCACGCGATGGGCATCATCACGCATGAGCTTCTTCTGGGAGAGCTTCCGGCCAGGCGTTTAACACGGCTTGAATCAGCGTTGCCAGCGGGATCGCAAAGAAAACACCCCAAATCCCCCAGAGGCCGCCGAAAAACAACACCGCCACAATGATCGCTAGCGGATGCAGATTGACCACCTCAGAGAACAACAACGGCACCAGCACATTACCATCGAGAATCTGCACCACCTGGTACGCCAACAACAGGTACCAGAACTGCGCGGTGATGCCCCACTGGAAGAACGCGATAATGGCGACCGGGACCGTCACCGCCACCGCCCCCACAAAGGGAATGATGACCGAGATACCGACCAAGAAGCTCAGAAGCATCGCGAAGTTCAGACCCATCAAGGCAAAGGTCACGTACGTCACCACCCAGACGATCAAGATTTCAATGAACTTGCCACGGATGTAGTTGGCGATTTTTTCATCCACTTCCAGCCAGACCGCGAGCGATAGATCGTTGCGCTGGGGCAGGAACTTCTGTGCCCAATGCAGGATGATTTTTTTGTCCTTGAGCGCGAAAAACACAATCATTGGGACCAACACGGCATAGATGCCGACAACAATCATATTGGTGACGTTAGATACCGAGAACGACACAATCTCCTGGCCAAACGACCCCAACTCGGTGCGCAAGCCGGCGATCACCTCATTGATCTGCTCAACCGTAAACAATGTCGGATACCGCTCGGGCAATTCCAGCAGCATTTCCTGGCCGGTCGCGATCATGGTGGGAAGCTCGCGCACCAATTGCGAGACCTGTTTCGAGAGCAGCGGCAGCACGCCAAAGACCAAGGTGAGAATAAACATCAAGAACGCGACCAGTACAATGGTCGCCGCGAGCGCGCGCGGAATGTGGTACCGCTCCATCATGCTCACGATGCCTTCCAGCAGATACGCCATGACCAAAGCGATCAGCACAGGTGTCAAGATATCGCCAAACAACAACACAATGGCGAATATGATGGTCAGCCCGATCAGCAGAATGACGGCCTGAGGATCCGAGAAGTTTCGGGAATACCAGCTGCGGATTATCTCATACATGGTGGCTTCAGGCGCTCTCCGTCAATCGTTGTTGGGGGCTGCAAGCTACAACAAATATACTGGAATCAGTCAATTAGCTGTACCCTGGAATTCCTCGGCTTTCGTATAGTATCGGTAAGACAATCAGAGGCTTTTATCATTTTGTGAGCTGATTGTCTCTCAGGTATGACTGATAGTGATCCGCAAACAGCTTTTCAAGGTCTGCGATTACCTCGTCAGTCGGACGCCCTTGCATCACATGCGCCGACACCAGCGCCGAGGCCTGATGAAACACTTTATTGGTTTCGAGCATGGCGTAGCTTTGGCGCAATCGCTTGAGCGCTCCGATCACGGTTTCATCAAGCGGCGGCGTCACGAGGACAGGCGTCACGGGCTCTGCAGGTACCACGTCAGGCAACCGACTCTGCAGAAAAGCGGCGTAATCCAGCAGGCTCTGGCGAGACGCGGCATCCAGTGACTGAAATAACGCCACCAGTGCGGCAGCATCAGAATGCATAAAGGCCTGACCTCGGGCAAAAATGGCATTCTACCCGAGTCAGGCCTTTGTCGCAGGTTTGCTGCGTAACCGAGACCTGATGCCCCGTTGAAAGGGGCTCAGGCCAATGACATCACCTCAAATCACGACTCATTGAGTGCGGCACTGGCGAGCAGGTTACCGGCATCACGATCGCGTTGCTCGCAGTAGTTGCGTGCAAAATTAAACAACTCATCCATCAGCCGCGAGCGGAACTTTTGCCGTTGACGCACAAAAGAGAATTGCCGCTGCAGAGCAGGCTCGAGTGGAATAGCCGCCAATGTACCCAACTTAAGCTCCTTACTAATCGCCGCTTTGGAAACAACTGCGATACCCATACCGGCTTCCACCGCCCCTTTGATCGCCTCGGTGCTACCGA
>DOIU01000532.1 GCA_003511825.1 Gammaproteobacteria bacterium
AATTAGCTATCCCGATGGGGCATGATCCTGGGCAGCACAATCCCGGCGGTTATCCCCATGCTATGCGCAGTTACCGCAGCGGCGGCACACCCTGGCAAGTGGTCATAGACCCTGAGGGCCGGGTGATTTTTGATGGCTTTCATGTGGATGCTGATCAGGCGATTGCTTTTTTTAAAGCCAAGATCACTGAGATGAGGACCGGTTAGGCCGTCGCTACACGACCTCGGCTGACGGCGGGTGACCAAAATGCCGCCGATAAGAGGCGGTAAACGCCGACGGGCTGGAAAACCCGACACGATAGGCGGCTTCCGCGACGGCGAGCTTGTGCTCTATCAAGAGCACGCGGGCCATTTCCAGGCGTTGAGACTTGATGTAGCCGAAGATGGTCGTGCTGAAGGCAAGCTTGAAGTTGGCCTGGAGCGTGGTGATATTGGTGCCAACCTGGCGCGCAAGGTCGAGCGTCTTGGGCGGCGCGAGCAGGGATTGATCAAGTATCGCGCGGGCGTGCATCAGCCGATCAAAATGCGGGCGGCCAATCTGCTGCACCAGCCTGTCTTCTTCACGCAATAACTGAACAATCGCCATCACGAATTGCAGCGCATTGCTTTCTTGATAAAGCGTGGCGAGCCCGCCACTGTAAGCGTGATTAAAAGCGTTGTGACCGAGCGCGATCAGGCGTTGTGACAAGGGCAGTGCCTCAACGCGCAAGCCGATGCGAAAATGCTCAAGCACGGCCAGTTTTTCATCGTCAAAGCTATCTGCAAAACGCGCAAAGAACGCCGGCTTTAAGCTAATCCCAAATGTCTTGAAGTATTGTCCAGCTCGCACACGACGCACACAGGTGATGGGTTCTCCGATGCCAAACAGTGTCCCTTGATTGAGCGGGTGCTCAACCACGCCATAGCCCTTGATATCCATGCCGTCCATCTGCCCCTCGAGTGCCATGGGGCAGACGATTTGCGGCTCAATCACACATTCAACTTCCAGATCTCGGTGGCAGTGCAAGGCGTGTAACTCGCAGGTCAGCCCGGGTTGCACTTCCTGGATGAACACCTGCCCGGACCCAAACGGCGTCTCAACATTGTTGTCTGAAGTGGGTGCGATACTGATCTTCATGGACCGCTCTGCGGCCTCACGGATAAGACGCGTCACCGTCAGATCCCCATCAATCGTTGTCTTTCTTTTCAGCATGGCCTTTGTCCAAAAAACGGGGCGATGGCGCGCTTCAGGTGCCATCGCCAGTCGGCGTACGCGGGCAAAAACTGTGTTTTGCGACAGTCTTTATGGGTTTCGCGCTAGTCGATGGCGCACCTATTCCAACAATAATAATCATTCTCAATAACTGATGCGAGTAAGGACTCGAGTATGCATGTAAAAAGTTGCTGGCTACAGCGGGCTACCCCTGTTTTTTTGAGTGTTGGCATGGCGATGTGGCCGCACCTGTCAGGTGCCCAGGAGGCAGAGACAACAGCGCTGGACCCCATCGTCGTGAAGGGGGAGCGTGTCGAGCGTTCAGCCCAGGACACCGCCGCCAGCGTTGTCGTCTTTGATGAGCAGCGTCTTGCAGAGCATGGCGGCGCAGATCGGATTGAGCAGCTGTTCGACGCTGTGCCAAACTTGCAAAGGGGTGAGAGCGACTTGGGAGTGGCCATACGCGGGCAGGACAGCACCGGTGTGTTAATCGGCGCCAACGCGTTCCTTGGCGGCACTCGGCCACGCGCAACCCTTCAGCTGGATGGCCGGGCGCTGAACTTCAATGAATTCATCTACGGGCTGACATCGATGTGGGATGTCGAGCAGATTGAAATCTTTCGCGGCCCTCAAACGACAGCGCAAGGACGCAATGCCATAGCGGGCGCCATTTTCGTCGACACCAAAGACCCCACCTTTCAAACTGAGCGGCTTGGGCAGGTGGTCCTGGGGGATTTTGCCACACGCCAGGCGTCGTTTGCGCTGTCAGGCCCGCTGGTGGCTGAGCAATTGGCCGGGCGCATCGCGGTCGACGTGCGTCAGCACGAGAGTTGGATGAAGTACACCGCACCGGATGTGTTTGTGGGCGCCGATCGCGAGGAGGACAACTACGTCACCGCACGCGCAAAGCTGCTCTACACACCCGCGGATCATCCCGATCTCTCGCTGTTAACCACCTTCACGCACTTGAATGCGCGTAATCCGCAACTCGAAACCGCCGATGAACCCTTCGACGATCGCATACAAAATGTGCAAAACGGTGCGCTGTGGGACACCCACGTTAATTCACTGGCGTTAGAAGGGAGTTATGCCATCAACGCAGTGTGGGAAACCAGCATGACGGGTACCTACGCGGCTTCGGAAAGCGAACGCTTCGCCGCACCCGGGTTTGGCACCGCACGGGTCGAGGCCGACGAGTATTCGCTGGAAGGGCTGCTGCGGTTTAACCACCCAGAAGGTCACACGCGCGGGCTGGTTGGCGTGTCGCACTTCACGGCTGATCAGGACGAAGCCAGCGATTTATCGGCATTCCTCGGATTGGGCGACTTCTCAGACCAGCAGCACAGCGTGGGCGCCTTCGGTGAGATCACCTACGATGTCACACCCGCGCTGCACGTCACCGCAGGCGGTCGATGGCAGAAAGATGCGCAAGACCGCTCAGGAACGCTCGGCCCGGTGTCGCTGGATTACGATCAAAGCTTCGACGCGTTTTTACCCAAGCTAGAAGTCGCCTATGATGTCGGCGACGATGTGGTCGTCGGTGCAACGGCGCGCAAAGGCTTTAATCCCGGCGGTACGACGGTCTCATTCATCACCGGCGCGATTGACGAGTTTGACGCCGAAACGCTGTGGTCCTATGAAGTCTTCTCGCGTGCCACGCTCGCGGATGGGCGTCTGGTGTTGTCCAGCAATCTGTTTTTCACGGACTTTACCGATGCACAGCGGCCGCTGATTACCATCATCGAACTCCCCGATGGCAGCACTGCCGAATCCACCGAGTTTGCCAATGCCCCCTCGGCTGAAAGCTACGGCGTCGAGCTGGACAGCCGCTGGAAGGTCAATCCTGTTCTGCAACTGCGAGCCTCCTTGGGCTACCTCAAAACTGAAATCACGGACACCACGCTGCCAAATGACCCCATCCTCGGGAAGTCGTTTCAACGCGCACCCCGCGTGACCGCCGCCCTCGGGGTTAACATCCGTCCGACCCCGCAGCTGACCTTAGACATGAACGCGCGATACAGCTCAAGCTACTACAGCGATGATGCCAATACGGAGGCCTTGGAAATTGATGGCGTCTCGATCATCGACGCCAGAGCCAGCTATGCGTTTCGTGCCCTGGAAGCGTTTGCCTACGTGCGTAACCTCACTGACAAGACCTATCAGGTCTGGCAGCTCAGACCCGGTAACTCGTCGCTGGGTGATCCGCGCGAATATGGCGTCGGCCTCAAGATGGCGTTTCGCTGACGGCTATTCCCTGAAGGCGCCGGCACACATGGCGTGCCTTGCACAGAGGTGTCAGCACACACGCCCTTAGGCCTGGTCTTGTGGCCGAGGGCGACTGTGTTTGATAATGGCCGCATCGAGACGTTGCAGAGCGATGCCCATGGCCGATGCCAAACGACCCGACAGGCGCAGATTCCTCCACGCGCTGTCCATGAGTGTGTTGTCAGGCGCAATGCTCAGCGCGCGCGCCGATAGTGCGCCGCTGCTGAGTCACGCCATTCCTGCCAGCGGTGAGCGCATTCCCGTTATCGGGCTGGGCAGCTCACGTACCTTCAATGTCGGCCAAGACCGTCGCTTGCGCAATAACTGCACTGAGGTCATGCGCGAGTTCTTGCAGGCCGGCGGCACCTTCATCGATTCGTCGCCCATGTATGGCACGGCCCAGGATGTCATCGGTGATGGTCTCGACAAGCTGGGCAGCACCCGCAAGGTGTTCTCCGCCGATAAGGTCTGGATCGGCAACCCGGCAGGCGGCCCGGCGCAAATGGAAACATCGCGCGAGCTCTGGCGTGTGCCGCGCTTTGATCTCATGCAAGTGCACAACCTGGTGTCGTGGCAGTCGCATCTAGAGACGCTGTACCGCATGAAACAGGACGGCGAGATACGCTACGTGGGCATCACCACCTCGCACGGCCGTCGCCACCGCGATCTCGACGCCATCATGCGCACCGAGCCGCTGGACTTCGTCCAGTTGAGTTACAACATCACTGACCGCGAGGTCGAGCAACGCCTGCTGCCGCTCGCGCGCGAACGCGGCATTGCCGTCATCGTGAATCGGCCGTTCCAGCGCGGCGCCTTGATCGATCGGCTCTCGCGCTTCCCACTGCCCGAGTGGGCCGCCGAAGCCGGCGCGGCAAACTGGGCCGCCTTCCTGCTCAAGTTCATCGTCTCACACCCGGCAGTGACCGTGGCGATTCCGGCGACATCGCAAGTCGCGCACGTGATCGAGAACATGTCAGCCTGTCGCGGCCCACTGCCCGACGCCGCACTGCGTCGTCGCATGATCGCCTACGTCGAAGGACTCTAATGGACGCGTGGTGGAGCTACCGCCCGGAAGACCTGGTGCTCTACACAGACGTCACGTGGTACAGTCTGTTGGCAAGCTACCATCGCACCTACTGGCCCTGGCAACTGCTGCCGCTAATGGCCCTCATCGCCACACGGCTGCTGCCAAGCGCGATGCGGCCATACCGAGGGAACCTGCTTGCGCTGCTGCTAGCCGCATGCTGGGCTTGGGTCGCATGGGCCTTCCTCCATCGCGTATTGGCGCCCGTCCACTGGATTGCAGACGCATACGCCGTGGCCTTTGCGCTTCAGTCACTGCTATTGATCGCAGTCGCCACACGACAACCACTGGCACTTCACCCGGATCGCTCACTGCGTAACCTTGTCGCCATAGCTGCAATATTGTCCGGCCTCTTCGTCTTGCCCTGCATCAGTGTCTTCGACACCCGTGACATTGCGCAGACAGAACTGGTTGGCGCCACGCCCGACGCGACCGTGCTGGTCTCCCTGGGCGTGGTGGCCTTATTCGCGACGCGACACACTTGGCTTTTACTGGTGATACCCGTGCTCTGGTGCCTCGTGGCAGGCGTTACCGCGATGGTGCTGGAGCTGACTGCATATTGGCTGCTGCCGCTGGCGGCACTGCTCGTGCTGAGCACGCGACGCATGCCAAAGCGGAGTAGAGGGCTAGGGGGTGGTGTTTCACGAAGCGGCGACAGTCGAAACTGATGGCATTTCTTTGAATAGCAGACCTACCCACGGGACCAGTGTTTTAAGGTGTTTTCCCGTAAAACAGCAAAAGCCCATAAAACAATGCGCTTCAAAACGTTTATGTCCTTTAAAATCAATGATATAGAGATTGGTGAAAATCAGCCGAAAAACGGTAGATTTTTGAGGGCCGATTTTTCATAGAAACATCAATCGGTTATGATTGGCGTGTTCCCCACGGGTGTGG
>DOIU01000297.1 GCA_003511825.1 Gammaproteobacteria bacterium
CTTCTGTTGATTGAGATGGGCAAAGCTGTCGATATTGACCATGGCCACGCCCACGCGAATATCTCCACGCTGGGCACTGGCGATGATTTTCTCTCCCGCGTCGAGGAAATACGATCGCGTGTAAGCACCCGTGAGCGCATCGCGAAATACATTCATGACTAAGGCACGCACTGCGCTGATGCGATTCGCGTGATAGTCAATTCGCGCGAGCAACTCTGCATCGTCAGTGGATTCAGGCATGACATCACTTGCGCCTGCAGCGAACAATGCCGTCACCCGTTCAGCCTCGCGCTGTACCGTTAACCCTAAAATCGCTAAGTGTTCGGCGCTGTGGTATTTTCGCAGTGTCTTGACGGCATCAAAGTCGCCAGCCTTGCAGTATTGATCATCCAGAATGACCAGTTGCGTGCCTGGGTAGCGATTCAGTTGCTCAAGCGCGTCAGCCACATCCGCAACCACCATCACGGTATAGTGCTGGTGGCGCAACAGGCTTTGCAGATAGATGCGCTGACGCTCCTCACTGTGGAGCAGCAGAATACGAATGGTGCGATGGTCAAACACATTCTGCGCGACGTTCGCCAATGACGACATTTGTTCCGCATCATCGCGATCCAGGCTCGCAATGATGTTACGCCCCTGAACCCGCGCACAATCTTCTCGGCGATTAAAGAACGTCACCACCGGAATACCCTGCTGCTCCAGCGTTTTGAGCACGATATCGGCGTCTTGTTGATCCTGTGCTAAATCCACACCAGCAAACACAACTTGCCCAGGGTCCATCAGACTCTGTGCAACAAATTCATCAACACTGTCACAGACGCTCACAGCAAGCCCAAGCACACCCTGGGCGTATTGATTAACGTGCGATTGCAACGCCGTGTCGTGAGTGAGTAGCAAGACATGGGCGGGAACATCGGTGTTTACGTCAGCGGAAACGGCATTGGCAGCGAGCACCCTTTACCTCCTCAGGGTTGCTGGGTCATCTTTCAGTCATCGGCCGGTCAAGAGATTTCTGGACGCGACCCGCATTACCTGACCAACAGCACAACACCAAGAATTATTTTGGTCTGGTAACCCGAAATCCCCGTGTGTGTGCGCGCAATGGTGTATGCTGAAAAGGTCTATGCCAAAGCAATATGACCTACCCGGCTTTCTCAGGAATTCGGACCTGCCTGACACGTCCGACAGTGACTCTCGGCCCACCAAAAAAGCCGCCGTATTGATCCCATTACTGCGCAAAGACGAAGACTGGCACGTCTTGTTTATCCGCCGCTCGCACCGCGACGGTGATCGCCACAGTGGGCAAGTAGCTTTCCCCGGGGGTAAACATGAGGCAGACGATGCCTCTATCCGACACACCGCCCTGCGCGAGGCCGAGGAAGAAATCGGTCTCGATCAACGACGGGTTGAAGTGCTGGGTGAACTCTCGCCATACCTCACGATCAGCGACTACCGCATCCACCCCTTTGTGAGCATCATCCCCTGGCCACTTGACCTTACCGCACAAGACTCTGAAGTGGCTCGCATCTTCTCAATGCCGCTTGCGTGGCTGCGCGATGAGGACAATTACTACCTGAAAATCCCTGAGAATCGCGCATCGCTGCCCGCTCGGGTACCGCGACGCACGCCCGCCGTGTATTACAACACCTACGACGGCGAGCTGCTCTGGGGCGCCACAGCCCGGATGACACTCACCCTCCTGAAAGCATTGGACGACGGGCAAATCCGCATCGATTAACGCGACTCGATCGCAGTTCGCATGCGCGTTAAGGCGAGTTCCAGTTGGGGTTGTGGGCACGCGAAGTTGAGGCGTAGAAAGTCAGCACGACCGAAATCAGCACCCGCAGACAAGCCCACGCCATGAGTCTCAAAAAAGCCCATCGGATTCTCAACGCCCAACGCTGACGTATCCAGCCAGGCCAGATAGGTCGCCTCCATGGGTGACATGCTCAGCCCCGGCATAGCCGCAATCGCCGTTTCCAGCAGCGCATGATTCTTCCGCAAATGTGCAATTAACCCGTCATGCCATGCCTTACCGTGGGTAAAGGCCGCCTCCAACGCTGTAAATGCCAAGGTAGCCGGCTGAGGCAATACGCTGTGCATGGCCTGGATGTACTGGCGTCGCAGTTGCGGATTTTCAATGATCGCAAAAGCGCATTGCATGCCAGCGAGGTTAAAGGTCTTACTCGGCGACATCAGGGTGATTAAACGATCCCGACATGCGGGGTACGCTTTGGCGAGAGGCACGTGTTTGTTCGACTCGGACAGCACGAGACCGTTGTGCACTTCGTCGGACAGAATGACCAAATCCTGAGCCTCGCACAGTTGCGCCATGCGCTGTTGCTCTTCAACACTGAACAAGGTTCCGGTGGGGTTGTGCGGCGAACACAGCAACATGAGCCGCGTACGAGCAGACATTGCAGCATTGAGCGCATCAAAGTCGTAAGTCCAGCGTCCGGAAGGCTCGCGTAACAGCGGCACAGGTTTAGCCGTCTTGCCACCCTGCCCTGGCACATGGAAAAAGTGATGGTAAATCGGCGTGCTAAACACGGCTTCGTCGCCAGGCGCACCCACGGCGGCACACGCCGCCCACATGCCAGGCACCACGCCCGGCAGCCAGACAAGGTGATCGGGCGAGACGTCCCAGTCAAATTCACTGCGCAGCCAGTCGCACACCGCCGCCGACGTTGTCTCCGTGGCGACCGTGTAGCCCATAAAAGGATGCTCCATGCGCTGTGACATGGCATGGCTGATTTCATCGGCCATGGGCAAATCCATGTCGGCAACCCACATGGGCAGGATGTCCGTGTCGCGGTATTTGTCCCATTTCAGGCTGCCGCTGCCGCGACGATCAATTTCTCTGTCAAAGTTGTATGACACTGGGCCCCCTAAGGCGATCTGTTCACGATACAATTCAGTTTTTCCGACTTTAGCCGATAAAAATTCAACCTTTCAAACACTTATACAACACCATGCTGCAACTCGCACTCAACGCTTTTTCTCGCACCGGTGTGCTCATCCGCTACATGATTGGCGGCGGGCTTGGCGCCATCACACAGTTTGCCACCCTGACACTGCTGCACAAGTTTTTGCTGTTGGACGCGACCCTTTCAAGCGCGATCGGATTCTGCCTGGCAGTCGTGGTCAATTATACGTTTCAGTACCACATGACGTTCAAATCCGACGGCGCACACAGAACCTTGTTCCGTCGGTTCACCACTGTTGCCGTTATCGGACTCACGATAAACACCTCAATTTTCTGGGTTTTCCACACAATTTTCGGCTTGCATTACTTACTCGCACAAGTTGGCGCCACAGGCATTGTGTTTGGGTTCAACTACCTGATGAATTTTTACTACACCTTTCGCCATCACGAGTAAGCCGACCTAGACTAGCCGCATACTGCGGTACTCGCCATGACACGCAAGCAAGCGTTTCTCGGCGGTAACACACGGGGCTCTCAGCGCCCATGGCTGTGCCAATACAGGGCTGCCGCATTTTTGATATGCTCATTGATGAGCAACAGCGGAGCAAACACCATGGGCTGCATGCGGTATATGCTGATCGCGCTCTTGGCCGGCCTAGTAAGCGGCTGCTATCTTGAGGTGGGCGGCTGTTCGGGCAATGTGTGCTTTGCTGTCAGCGAGCAAACCTGCGATGGCCATCACTGCGCCACCCCATCGCTGAGGTGCGAAAACCCGCAGTTGATTCGCCAACGCATGGCGGAAATCGTATCCGAGGCACGTGCCCAGGCCCGCCGGTGTGGCGCCTCGTCGTTCCCGCAGGCCGACCGTGTTTACTGGAATGATCAACTCGCTGACGCAGCGCAGCGACACGCCGACGATATGGCGCGCCACAATTTCCTGTCACACACCGGCTCTGATGGCTCTACCGCCTGGCAACGCGCCGAAGAAGCCGGTTACGAGCCACGACGCCTACTGGAAAACATTGGCGGCGGAGACGAAACCGCATCAGCCATCATGAACGCCTGGCTCGGCAGCCCAGACCACTGCGCCAATCTGATGGACAATCGTGTCACTGACATAGGCGCCGCGTGCGTGCATGACCCGCGCAGTGACTTCCAAACCTATTGGAGCTTATTGCTGGCGACGGACGATCAGTGAACTAGATCGCACCTGGGCTTGATGGCATATGCACCACACGCTGAGGGAACGGGATTTCAATATCAGCAGCGGTCAAACGCCGCAGAATCGTCAAGCGAATCGCACTCGCGACGCTCAGGCGCTCGGTACCGTCGCGTACGTAACAACGCAACTCGAAGCACAGCCCATCCGCCCCAAAATCCGTGAACAACACAAATGCAGACGGGTGCGCCAGCACATCCTCCGACTCTTCTGCCGACGCTTTCAGTATCGCAATCACTTCATCCGGGTCACTGCCATAGGCCACTTGTAACGGAACTTCAACGCGCGCAATCTTGTCGTGATAGGTCAAGTTGGTCACAGCGTTGGACAACATGTCCGCATTGGGAATGATGACCGAGGCGCGAGTGAAAGTTTCCAACTCCGTCGCACGGAAATTGATTTCCTGCACAAAGCCTTCGTTCTCGCCAACCACGACCCAATCCCCAACCTTGATGGATCGTTCCAAGATCAGAATAAGGCCCGACACGAAGTTGTTAACGATGTTCTGCAGGCCAAAACCAATTCCCACCGAGAGCGCGCCCGCCACAATGAGAATACTCTCAAGCTGGATACCCAGCGCCGCAACAAACATCACAAACGCAAGAATGACCCCGACATAACCCGCGCCCGATGACAGCGAGTGCTGGACTGACCGGTTGGACGTGAACTGGGGCAGAATCGAGTGCAGCAGCGAGCGCTGAAATAAGCGCGTGACCAACATCACGGCGATGAATACGCAAATTGCCAACAAGATATCTGTCAGCGACACCGTGATACTGCCCACCCGAAATCCGGTGACTGCCGTCTCGATCCAACGAGACAGATCAGCCCGAGACACGCCCCAGATCAGCAGCAAGCGCAACCCACCGATGACGAACAAAGCAAGTGTGATGAGACCACCACACCAGACACGGATACGCTGCAAGCTGATGATGCGCAATCCAAGCTGCTTTCGCAGAAACTTTGAGCGCGTCAACGCCGCCAGCATCTCCAGCAGTATGGCGCGCAACCCCATAAATAACAGCACATAAACAGCGCTGTCGATCAGGTTGTCGATCAGGTAAGTCGCGAGATTGGTGTAACCGGCGAGCGTCGCAATCAAACTCGACACCGCCAGCAACAGCATGAACCGCCGCAAGTAAAGCATCATCGACACAGCGGAGGGCTGAGTTGCTGCGGGCGATTCCTCGTCTGGGTTCCACCAACGGTCAAGCGCGATCACGATAATCAGTGACGCCTTGATCAGCACCACAATGCTCAGATACACCGACTGCATCGATGGCGTC
>DOIU01000054.1 GCA_003511825.1 Gammaproteobacteria bacterium
CGGTCTGTCCATGGCGGACTCGGTATTATGCTGGACGATGTTCTCGCGGGTCTGATGGCACTTGCGGTGATGCAGTTCTGTCGTTTATTTTTTGCCTGACTGCTAGCAGATGAACCACTACGGCACCACAATATCGTGCTGCATCAGCATGTCGCATAAACGGATCAGCGGCAGGCCCACCAGGGCATTGGGGTCGTCACCAGACAAGCGGCTAAACAACGTAATCCCCCTACCTTCTGACTTAAAACTGCCCGCGCAGTTGTAGGGTTTCTCCGCCTGCAAATACCGTTCGATCTGAGGTGTTGTGAGTGCTCTAAAGGTAACGGTGAACTGCACGTTGTCAATTTGTGCGGTGCCATCGCGTGCGTCAAACAGGCACAAGCCCGTGTGGAACACCACCGATTGACCTGAGCATGCCTGCAGCTGCTCGACGGCACGGGCGTGATTGCCGGGTTTACCGAGGATGTGCGTGTTCAGGGCGGCGACTTGGTCCGAGCCGATGATCAGGCTGTCGGGGTTGTTCGCGGCCACGCTGCGCGCTTTGGTCTCGGCAAGACGGCGCACCAACGGGTCATGTGTTTCATCGGGCTGGGGTTGTTCATCGCATTCGGGTGAGCGCGCGCGAAAGGGCAGGCCCAGTTTTTCCATCAACGCCGCCCGGAAGGGCGACGTTGACGCCAGGATAATATCTCTCATGCGCCGGGTTGCCTGGTGTGGGGTCGCCTAGAGCAGGCGCAGCATTTTTTGGATACCTTCGCTGATGTTGTCCAGCGCATCAATCACCTCTGTCATAATGGTGTCGTTTTGTCCCGACAACTCAAAGGACTTCTCGTCCCGCAAGCGGGCGAGTTTGGCTTCACTCTGCTCGTGCTCCTGCCGCAGCGCCTCGGCCAGCGCGTGTGCATCTTCCTGACTGGAGATCCTGTTGCTCGCTGCTTCCAGCTCGCCTTTACTGGATATGACCCGTTCTTCCAACCGGGACAAGGCTTCGGAAAAGTTGAGAGACTTTAGCTCGTGCACTTTCATGGTGTCGCTCCCCCGGGAGTGTTCCCGGACAGATCACCTCGGTTGGCGCGGCGTCTGTGCGCGCCGCCGCTGGCGTTCGGCCAACTCTTCCTTGAAATTCAACATATCGAGGGTGGTTTGGTCCGCCAGTTGTTGCAGTTTCTCGCGAATTTCTTGCGTGAGATACTGTTTATCAAATTCGATGGTGTGACGCAGGCCTTCTTGCAACTCATGGGCTTGGAAGGTTAACTCCCGCACGTCGTCCTTGAGGACTTCGCCCAAGTCGTGAATCTCTTCCTCCGTGTGCTTGCCGAGCGTCTGTAACTCCTCCAGAGCTGCCTGTAATGCGTCTTCGACTGAGGATTTGCCGTTGCCAAAGACGAAGCGCACGCGGTCAAGCAGGTCGTGGTAGTTATCCTGCAGACTTTTTTTGAGTTCAGGGTCCATGGTGACCTCCCGCGCAAGGCTGTGTATTGACTGCTTAAGCTGACAGGGGCATTCAACCCCCAAAACCCCTATGCCTGTGTACACATGATAACCGATTATCCACCGAAAAATCATCCATAAAGCAAGTGTTTGCAGGCCATAATACCCCTTCACAGGACGTGGCTTAGGCTTTGACACTGCCAGATATGTTCGATACGATTGACTGTTTATGGTCAAGCTGCCCGTTCGATTTAATCCAGCCCGTTTATTGGCTGATGATCAGGCCTATTTCGCCGAACCAGCAGTCGCTCATTTTAAGCGTTTTGCACAAGGCTTGGCGGACGACGAGGGTCAGGTTGATCTGCGGCTGAGATTTGTGCGCGATGGTGATGGGCATGTGGTTGCTCAGGGCCAGTTTGAGGTGGCGTGTCAACTGCAATGCCAGCGTTGTATGACACCGTATAACGAAACGTTTGGCGGGCGCTTCAGTCTGACGTTTGTCAGTGATGAGGCCGCCGCTGAAGCACTGCCTGAAGCGCTAGACCCGGTTATCCTGGATGAGCATGGGCACATCCATGTGGTCGATATGATTGAGGATGAACTCATTCTGGCCATGCCGGTGGTGCCTCGCCATGAAGACATTGCCGAGTGCTTGGCCGCCGGCTATGCACCGGTGAACGAAACAGACGATCTAGACGCGCCAGAGGTATCTGGTGCGTCTGGGCGCGAACGCGAAAACCCATTCGCGGCATTGAAACATTTAACGAAAAACGATTAATTCGGAGCTTTTTGAAATGGCCGTACAACAACGCCGAAAAACACCTTCACGCCGTGGCATGCGCCGCTCGCACGATGCTCTGAGCAGCCCGGCGCTCTCCACCGACCCGACGACCGGCGAATTGCATCGCCGCCATCACGTCACCAAAGATGGCTACTACCGCGGTCGTCAAGTGATTGAAACCGCTGTCGACTTTGAAGACGACGAAGAAGAGTAAGCGCTGACCAGCTCGGTGCACCGGCCGGTGCACCTCTGATCGTTAATCAGTCCTAGTCTCACTGACCCGCCACCACGCCACAGGGATCATCCACAACATGAGTAAACCGGTTGCCATTGCAATAGATGCTATGGGCGGTGATTCTGGTCCTGCCGTCGTCGTCGAAGGTGTTCGCATCGCGCTCGAGCGCAATGCGCGACTGCATTTGACGTTGGTTGGGGACGAGGACACCGTAAAGGCTGAGATGGAAAAGCATGGCTTACAGCCGTCTTCTCGCTTGCATATCCATCACACGTCTGAAGTGGTGGCGATGGATGATCCGCCGTCTGTCGCCATGCGCAACAAGAAAGACTCCTCGATGCGGGTGGCCATCAATCTGGTCAAATCGGGCGATGTGCAGGCCTGCGTGAGCGCGGGTAACACGGGTGCGCTAATGGCCATCGCGCGGTTCGTGCTCAAAACCTTGCCCGGTATTGATCGCCCGGCTTTGTGCACCACATTACCCGCTTTGCGCGGGCACACCCATATGCTCGATCTGGGCGCCAATCTGGATTGCTCGGCGGAGCATTTACAGCAGTTCGCGATCATGGGCGCCACCTTGGCGGAAGCAGTTGACAATGTTGACAAACCCCGCGTAGGTTTACTCAACATCGGTGCTGAAGAAATCAAGGGTAACGAACAAGTCAAAACCGCCGGCAAACTGTTGGAAGAGACCGAAATCAATTACATCGGTTTTGTGGAAGGTAACGCCATCTACAGCGAGTCTGTCGATGTTGTCGTCTGTGATGGTTTTGTGGGGAATGTTGCGCTCAAGACCAGTGAGGGCGTGGCTGGCTTGATCGGCTACTATCTGCTGGAGGAATTTAAGCGCACCATTCCGGGTAAACTGGCAGGTTTACTGGCACTGCCTATAATCAAGTCATTCAAAAAGCGCATCGATTGGCGGCAATACAATGGTGCCAGCTTGCTTGGTCTCAAAGGTATTGTTGTGAAGAGTCATGGCAGTGCTGATGCACCGGCTTTCGCGAATGCCATCGAAGTGGCGATGATTGAGGTGGACAAAAACGTCCCCGACATGATCGCCGCACACATCGAACCACATTTGGGAAACGAATAATCCAGTGACCGTTTATTCCAAGATCGTCGGGACCGGCAGCTATCTGCCCGAGCGGGTGGTGACAAACCGCGAGCTTGAGAAAAGCGTGGATACCACCGACGCATGGATTCGCGAGCGCACCGGTATTTGCGAGCGACGCATCGCGGCAGAGGATGAGTACACCCTCGACCTGGCTGAGAAGGCATCGCGTCGCGCGCTTGAGGCAGCGAACCTGGATGCTGACGAGATTGATCTGATCGTGGTGGCGACCACAACAGCTGATCAAATTTTCCCGAGCACTGCGTGTTTGTTGCAGAGTCGCTTGCGCATAAAAGGCTGCCCTGCGTTTGATGTGCAAGCTGTTTGTACCGGATTTGTGTACGCGCTGGGTGTGGCTGACAAATTCATTGCTACCGGGGCTGCTAAGAAGGCATTGGTCGTTGGTGCTGAGACATTCTCACGCATTATCGATTGGACCGACCGCAATACGTGTGTGCTCTTTGGCGATGGTTCTGGTGCTGTTATCCTGGAGGCATCAGACACCCCAGGCGTGATGTCGACCCATTTGCACGCTGATGGCGACTACGCCGATTATCTGCATGTACCGCAGGGTGTGTCTAACGCTCATGCGGAGGTTGCCGCAGGGCGGGCTTACGTGGAGATGAACGGCAGCGGTGTCTTTCGTATGGCAGTCACCACGTTGTGCCGGATCGCCGACGAAACCCTGCGTCATAACAAAATTGATAAGCAGGAGCTGGACTGGTTAGTCCCGCACCAGGCGAATATTCGTATCATCACTGCCACCGCAAAGAAGCTGGATTTACCCATGGATCGTGTCATTGTGACGGTCGATAAGCATGGCAATACGTCTGCTGCATCCATTCCACTGGCACTCGATGAAGGCGTGCGCAGTGGCAAAATCCGACGCGGAGACCTTCTGATGATAGAAGGCTTCGGCGGTGGTTTTACCTGGGGATCGGCGTTAATTCGCTACTAGTCGGTTGCGCTCGTCTGTTGAGCGCATGTTTTCCTTCTTCCTGTTGACGCCTTTGGCGTGCGAATCTCTCTTACCCCCTCTTGGCTGCAGTCGACGACCTGTGCGGTGATGCAGTTGATGTCTGTGCCTATCGCTTTCTGAAGCGGCACACATTGCCGTGTTGTTCATTTTTCTGCGGTGATAGTTGATTCTCAAAAAGTAAAGCGTTTTTCTTTATTTTTACTGCTTGTAAAGCATTGCATGTTTTTGTAACGTTAGTTACAGACTTGCTTTTTTCAGTTTAATGAAAGGCAAGCAATGGAGAATCCTAGGTTGACGGTATCCGGTAAAGTGAATAAACCTGTAGCAGTGTTGTTGATTGACAGCGATGAGCTGGTGCGTGCCGGTTTGGAGCGATTGGTTAGGGAGTGTCTGGCAGGTGCCGAGGTCACGGTTGGCGACTGCTCTCAAGATATCCTGGCGCTGGTGACAAATACGCAACCGGATATCGCCATCATTGATTACAATCTGGGTGGCGCCAGTGGTATGGAGTCTGTGCGTCAATTGATCGGGCACGATGCGTCGCTCAAGATCATCCTGTTTATTAAGACGGACGCCTATATGTTCGTCCCGCATTTAATCAAGTTTGGCGTCAAGGGCATTTTAAGTAAAAACAGCTCTGTGGCGGAGTTGTCAGAGGCGATGCAAAAGGTGCTGGCGGGCGAACAGTTTATTGCCTCCGTATTGGCCAAGAAGCTGGCATTCGCAGCGATGAATAATGAAAACGCGTCGCCGTTTGATCAGCTCTCACCCCGTGAGCTGGAAATCATCGTCATGATGCTGGAGGGCAAGAGGAATCAGGAAATTGCCGTCAGCTTGTATATCAGTGATAAAACCGTGAGCACCTACCGCACGCGCGCGCTGAACAAGCTCGCGGTGGGCAATACCACTGATCTGGCGCGGCTGGCGATGCGTCATGGCCTGATCGAGACGCACTAAGCCACGCTTTGGCGTGATTTCAGGCGAGTCAAAACGGCAATTCGCTATAATCGTGGTTATCGAAGCAAATATCGCGATTTTTGTAGCTGAACCTCATGGCAAGCGACACGCCTGAATTTGACTCGGCCGAGTTTCTCAAAACGGTTTCTCGGCGTCCGGGCGTGTACCAAATGTACAACGCTGCGGACGACGTGATCTACGTTGGCAAGGCCGGTAATCTGCGCGCGCGACTCTCGAGCTATTTCCAGAAGACGAGTTCACAAAGTGTCAAGACGGCCGCGCTCGTCGCGCAGATCTGTCGCGTCCAGACGACAGTGACCGGCTCTGAACCCGAGGCGTTGATTCTCGAGCAAAACCTGATCAAACAGCATCGTCCGCGATACAACGTGCTGTTGCGCGATGACAAAAGCTACCCCTACGTTTACATCTCAACCCGCGACGACTTTCCGCGCGTCGCCTATCAACGCGGTGGACGCAAAGCACCGGGCAAATATGTCGGGCCGTTTCCGAACGCCGGCTCGGTAAAGAAGTCGCTGAGTTATGTGCAGAAGCTGTTTCGCGTGCGCCAGTGTGAGGATAGCTATTACAGCAATCGTTCCCGCCCGTGCCTGCAGTACCAGATCAAGCGCTGTACCGCGCCTTGTGTCGGGTATGTTGACGAAGAAACCTACGCCACTGACGTGCGCCATACTATCGAGCTGTTGGAAGGGAAGAATCAACAAGTCATTGCCGATTTGGTCAACAGCATGGAAGTTGCGGCGGAGAATCTGGATTTTGAGCGCGCCGCCTTGTTGCGTGACCAAATTGCTGATCTGAAAAAAATCAGCAACACCGCCTTGAGTGGATCGGAGCGGGGTAAGGTCGATATCGTGGCCTGTGCACTCAAGGGCGGCGCCAGCTGTGTGCAGGTGTTTTTCTTGCGCAATGGCATCAACTTGGGCAACAAGGCGTTCTTCCCGACGACACCGGCGGGGAGTACAGCCGAGGATGTGCTCTACGCATTCCTTACACAATTTTACCTGCAGCATGAGGTGCCGCGTGAGATCATTGTCAGCCACGTGATCGACGAGGCAGCATTGTTGCAGCCGATTTTGTCGGAGCGGGCAGGGGCGAAAGTGGTCATCCAGACCCGTGTACGTGGTGAGCGTGCCCGTTTGCAGGCGCTGGCAATGACCAACGCGCAAATGTCACTCGATGTGCGGCTGTCCTCGCGCAGCGGCATGGCTGAGCGCTATGACAGCTTGCGCACGGCGTTGGGGATTGATGATTTGCCGGAGCGGATGGAGTGCTTTGATATCAGCCATACTGGCGGCGAATCCACCGTGGCTTCGTGTGTGGTTTTCAATGCGGAAGGGCCCGTCAAGTCTGACTATCGGCGCTTCAATATTGAGAACATTACGCCGGGTGATGATTATGCCGCGATGCGGCAAGCGTTGAGCCGACGTTACACCCGTGTACTCAAGGAAAACGGTCGACTGCCGGATATTCTGTTTATTGACGGCGGAAAATGGCAGGTTGGTGTTGCGCGCGAGGTGATGCAGGAGATTCAGCTTCACGAGGTGCAGATTGTTGGCGTCGCCAAAGGACCGGACAGACGACCCGGCGAGGAAACCCTGATCTTGGTGGATACTGGCGAATCACGGCAGTTAGACACGAGTTCGCCAGGTTTGCACTTGGTGCAGCAAATCCGCGACGAGGCGCATCGCTTTGCCATTGCCGGCCACCGAGCGCGCCGTGCAAAGACCCGTAATCGGTCTGTGTTAGAAGATGTACCGGGCCTGGGGCCTAAGCGCCGCAAGGCACTGATGACGCATTTTGGTGGCTTGCAGGGTATTCAGCAAGCGAGCACTGAAGAACTCGCTCGCGTGCCGGGTATCAGTAAAACGCTGGCTGAGGTCATTTTTGATGCCCTGCACCCGGGTAGTTAATAACGGATAAAAGCAGTAGCTATGATTGATTTAAATTTGCCGACAGGCCTGACTTTGCTGCGCATCGT
>DOIU01000381.1:0-719 GCA_003511825.1 Gammaproteobacteria bacterium
AGCTGGGTGCTACGGATAAGCGGTTTTTCCAAGGGTTGGCCAGCCCCTCAGCGGCGGCGCTGATGATTCTGATGGTGTGGGTGTCGGAAGACGTCGGTGTGTCGGGTGCTGACTTGCATCTGTTGGCCGTTGTCGTGACGATTGCTGCCGGTTTGCTGATGGTCAGCAATTTCACCTACTACAGCTTCAAAGAGTTGGGTGGTAAAAAACGCGTTCCCTTCATGGCGTTGCTGGTACTGGTGTTTTTGTTTGTATTCACCTCGCTTGATCCGCCCAAAGTGTTGCTGATGGGCTTCAGTGCTTACGCGTTGTCAGGTCCTTGTTATGCGCTCCTGCGGCGCATGCGCAAACGCTCGCGTAAATCGACGGAAGTGCCTGATGACTAATTCATGCTTGGCAATCCTCGTGTGGTTGGGCTATAGTTTTACCTAATCACGCCAAGACACGCACAATGCCAAAGGTCAACGCACAGTCAGCTACTCCTTCAGCTCATCACGAGCTGATTGATTGTGCGCAACACTTTCTGCTTCTCCCTCTACGACTTCTGCCTTAGGGCAGATATCGAATATCCCTGGCGAGGGTGTACGCATCCAAAGTAAACACTATAATCCAAAACCCAGCGCAACAGCGCTGTGTTGCAGTGGAGTCGCAATCCATGAAGAGTTCTCAGATTACCGTCTTTGATACGACCTTGCGTGACGGCGAACAAAGCCCCGGCG
>DOIU01000381.1:1034-3945 GCA_003511825.1 Gammaproteobacteria bacterium
ACGGCGAACAAAGCCCCGGCGCATCAATGACACGGGACGAAAAAGTCCGCATTGCTCGCGCGCTTGAAAAAATGCGCGTTGACGTTATTGAGGCGGGATTTCCTGCCGCCAGTCCCGGTGATTTCGATGCGGTTCGCGCCGTGTGTGATGCGGTCGACAACAGTATTATCTGTGGTTTGTCTCGCGCCAATCTCACGGATATTGACCGTGCGGGTGAAGCCTTGAGCACGGCCAAGCGTGGCCGTATCCATACCTTCATCGCCACCTCGCCCATTCATATGGACATGAAGCTGCAGATGTCACCCGATGAGGTGGTTGAGCAGGCTGTCCGGGCCGTGGCTCATGCCTGCCAATACACAGATGACGTTGAGTTCTCAGCCGAAGATGCCGGACGCTCAGATCCTGATTTTTTGTGTCGCATCTTCGAGGCGGTCATTGACGCCGGGGCGACGACGATCAATGTGCCCGATACGGTCGGGTACACCATGCCGCGCCAGTTCGCGGATTTGATTGCGACGATCATGCAGCGCGTGCCGAACATGGGCAAGGCCGTGATGTCGGTGCATTGTCACAATGATTTGGGGGTCGCGGTTGCTAATTCGCTGGCAGCCGTGGGCGCGGGTGCGCGCCAAGTTGAGTGCACCATCAACGGCTTGGGTGAACGTGCCGGCAATGCGTCGCTTGAAGAAATTGTGATGGCCATCGAGACACGCAAAGATTTTTTTGATGTCACGACCGGTATTGATACCACCCAGATCGTGCCGACGTCGCGGTTGGTCTCCAACATCTCTGGATTTCCCGTGCAGCCTAACAAAGCGATTGTGGGTGCGAATGCGTTTGCGCATGAAGCGGGTATTCATCAAGACGGTATTCTCAAAGCACGCGAAACCTATGAGATTATGCGCGCCGAAGATGTGGGCTGGTCAAAGAACAGCCTGGTGTTGGGCAAGCATTCCGGGCGGAATGCATTCCGCACACGCATGGAAGAGCTTGGTATCAGCTTTGACACCGAAGACGCATTGAATAAAGCTTTTGCGCGCTTTAAAGATTTGGCGGATAAGAAACACGAAATTTTTGATGACGACTTGCAGGCGATTGCATCGGACGCAGACCTTGAAGCATCAAACGAGATTTATCACCTTATCTCCTTGAATGCAGGCACAGCCTCAGGTGAAGAGCCCGTGGCGACCTTGACGTTGTCAATCAACGGTGAGGAGATCACAGAGACGAGCACCGGTTCGGGTGTGGTCGATGCGGCATTTTCCGTGATTAAGAAAATCACTGGTTCCACTGCACGCCTGACATTGTATTCAGTGAATGCGATTACCAGCGGCACGGATGCGCAAGGCGAAGTCACCACGCGCCTCGAAAAAGACGGTCGCATTGTGAATGGCCAAGGCTCTGACACTGATATCGTCATCGCATCCGCCAAGTCCTATATCAACGCGTTAAATCGCATGGGTATGGAAGTTCGTACGCATCCACAAATGTCGGGTGTGTGAGTCGGAGGTCCCACTGGCAATGCAGGAGAGCACGCGACTGAGCTATCTCCAGGCAATGGGGATTGACGCATGGTCTTTACGGGCCTCAGGCGCAGAGGCAACAGCGTCGGCAGTGGATACTGCCACTGCCGATAATGCAATAACTGATCCTCTCAAATTGTCAGTATCTGACGTCGAGGCATGGCTGGCGGAGCAGTGTTTACTGCCCTTGCATGCGAGCGATGCGAGTGCCAACTCACTCGGTAATCCGCACGCGGCTGTGATGGTTTTGTCGCAATGCCTCGTGAGCGACAAGCTGTCGCATCAGCCGTTCTCTGGCAAGAGCGGGGTTTTATTGCGTGGGATGTTACATGCCATCGGGCATGATTTGGCGGATGTATTGATTGGCGAACTTGATACTCCCCATACCCACGGTAAAAAGTTGAGCGAGCACATTGCCGGTAAGCCGCTGCGTGCGATTTTATTCTTAGTGGACTTGCCCGTTGATGCCGACCTGGCATTGCTGGATCGTTTGCGTGGCCGCGCGTTGGCCATGCCAGACTCCCACATTGCGGTGCATGTGAGTTATCACCCTAACTACCTTTTGAGTAATCCAATGGCAAAAGCGCGCGCTTGGCAAGACCTTAAAGCGTTGCAGCAGCAAATCGGGGCGGTGTGATGGCTGCTGCGATTGAGGCGTCGCTCTTAGTCCGCGCAATGGAAGAAGATGACCTTGATCGCGTGATGGTGATAGAGGAGGCGAGCTACGAGTTCTGCTGGACGCGACGTATTTTTGCCGATTGTCTGCGTGTCGGTTATACCTGCCTGGTGTTGGCGCAGGACGAAGAGGTTTACGGTTACGGTGTTTTGATGCTGGGCCCGCAGGAAGCCCATGTGCTCAATGTCTGCATTGCTGAGTCTTTACGGGGGCAGGGTTGGGCAAGGCATTTGATGCACGAGTTAACCGATGTCTCTATTCGTTCCGGTTGTCGCGAACTATTTTTGGAAGTGCGGCCGTCAAACCCTATTGCATTGAATCTTTACACGTCGCTCGGTTTTCACGAAATCGGTATGCGCCCCGGTTACTATAAGACGCAATCGGGTCGCGAAGATGCGATTGTGATGGCCATGAGTTTGGAGGGAATTGCCCCGCACCGTTGAGTGTGATGCAGTACTCAAAAAGCACAATGCTGGTGCATTTATAGCGCCGCTGCGCTGACTTTGCGTGAGGTAGGATGTGCGATTTTTGGCGCTTCAGTAGGTCTTTTCTTTCTTTTTTATCCTTGATAAATCAAATAGATGATCAAACATCGCTGAATTCACACGATCATGATGATTTTTGTGTAGTCAATATTTTTTTATTTGCAAGTTTTTAACGAAAATACTTCCAGTGTGACGTGAAATCGATTCTAAGGAAACTCTGGTTTAAC
>DOIU01000381.1:4245-4559 GCA_003511825.1 Gammaproteobacteria bacterium
TGACGTGAAATCGATTCTAACTTCCGTTATCCTACCGCCAGCGATTTTTAACGGGAGTTATTTGCGTGAGCCCAAACAACACCGGACTGTTAACCTCTTTCAACCAGTTCTTCTCGATGTACTCAGTTCGGCGCGGGCTTATCCCTGCGTTATCGGTTTTGCTGTTGTTCAGCGTCACGTTCGGCGTGTGTGCACAAGAGGCGGCGCTGGGTTCGTATCGCTTGGGCACAGGCGACAAGATTTACATCCAGGTCTTTGATGAGCAGGACCTGACGATGGAGACACGTGTTGGCTCAAGTGGTGTGATCAACTAC
>DOIU01000082.1 GCA_003511825.1 Gammaproteobacteria bacterium
GCCATGCTGGATATCGATTTGGATGATGAAATGTTGGGGGCGGGTATGCCCTGCGGAGGCAGTATGCGGGTATACATCGAGCCGGTGCTGCCGCACCCCCGTTTGTGGATCATGGGGCACGGGCGTGTCGCCGAGTCACTCTGCTTGTTGGGCGATATGATGGGCTTGCGCGTGATTGTGAATGACCCAAGCGTCGACTGGGAGAAGTACCCGCAGGCAAACCGTTTGATCACCGATGACATTGACTACACGCAGCTGCAGCCTGAGGCCTGCGATTACGTGATTATCGCCACGCAACACAAAGGTGATCATGAGTCGATCAAACGTGCATTGGCATCAGACGCAGGCTACATCGCCTTGATTGCCAGTCGTAAGCGCTCAGGGTTGGTGTTGGATTACCTGCGTGAAGAAGGATTGCCGGAAGATGAAGTCGCACGCGTGATGGCACCGTCGGGTTTGGACCTGGGGGCGCGCTCGCCCGAAGAGATTGCATTGTGCGTGATCAGCGAGATTGTTTTGGTGCGTCGCGGAGGCAGCGGATTACGCATGCGCGATAAACTGCAGCAACAGGCGGCCTCGTTGACGGCGGCGCAGGGGTGATCCCATGAGTGCGATACATCAGCGGTCAGGCTGCCAAGGGATAAGGCGTGCATCGCTGCGGCCGGACTTTCCGGTGCTGTGTCAATCACAAGACTTGCATTATTTGGATAATGCCGCGACTGCGCAGAAGCCGCATGCGGTCATTGATGCCATGACGCAGTGCCTGTCTCAGGCGTATGCGCCTGTTCATCGCGGCTTGTACCCCTTAGCAGAACAGGCGACTGAATCCTATGAAGCCGCGCGCCAACAGGTGGCACAGTTTATTGGTGCGTCTTCGGCACACGAGGTGGTGTTTACGCGGTCAGCGACGGAATCCATCAATATGGTCGCCAACGGTTGGATGGGGCCGCGCTTGCGCCCCGGGGATCGCATCTGGGTGACGCGTATGGAACATCATGCCAACTACCTCCCTTGGCAGCGTGTTTGTCAACAGACCGGGGCAGAACTGTGCGTCCTAGAACTGGACGCAGCGGGTGCACTGGACTTTTCGGCAGAGGCCGTCTTTGGTCCGCGCACGCGATTGATTGCACTGTGCCATGTCTCCAATGTGCTCGGTGTGGAAAACCCCGTTGCCGAGGTGTGCGCAAAAGCGCGTGCCCAGGGCATCCCCGTGTTGGTGGATGCCGCGCAATCCGTCGCGCATGTGCCGCTGCATGTGCAGCAGATGGATTGCGATTTCCTGGCTTTTTCAGGGCATAAGATGTATGGCCCTAGTGGGATAGGTGTGTTGTATGCGCGCGATGAGCGTTTGCAAGAGATGGCCCCCTTGTTGGTCGGTGGCAGTTGGGCTGGCGGCGGCGGTGGAGTACCTGCAGCAGTTGGACCGTCATGCGATGCATCGGCACATCACGGACCTGGGGGCTGCCACCGCCGAAGCACTACAAGAGGTGCCTGGCTTGCGTATTTTGCCGTCTGCCGATGCGCCGCCGTCGGGCATTGTGTCATTTACGATTGACGGGGTGCATCCGCATGATATTGCCCAAATCGCTGCCGAGCATGGTGTGGCTATTCGTGCCGGGCATCACTGCGCGCAGCCCTTGTTGCGGAAACTCGGCATCGACGCCACGGCGCGGGCAAGTTTTGGTGTCTACAACGATTGCGCGGATGTCAACGCGCTGGCCAGCGCTGTGCGTGCCGCGCAACAACTCTTTACCGAGGTGTCGTCATGATGGCAACCCAAGCGCTATACAAGAAAATCCTACTGCAGCACTACCGACAGCCCCACCACAAGTGTGAAGGCTCACTCGACGATGCCGATGTGGTGCGACGAGGCGCCAATCCTCGCTGTGGCGATGAGATTGAAGTGGGGTTGTATCTGGACGCACAACGGTTGCGCCAGGTGGTGTTCCGCGGTCGCGGTTGCTCAATCTGCATCGCTTCTTCGTCGATGATGACGGACGCGGTCTTGGGGCGCTCCATCACCGATGCGCGTGACTTGTGTGCGCATATGCATCAGTGGTTTCAGCAGGGCGACGGTGCGGATCTCGCCGCACCACCGGCGGATTTACAAGCCTTGTCCGCCGTGCGGGCGTATCCGGCGCGCAGGCGCTGCGTATTACTGCCGTGGGATGCCTTGGCTGAAGCGTTGGACAGCCTCTAGCCCTGGGTTGTATAAGCTTGGGTTGCAGAAGCCTGGAGCATGCCTTTTGTACGCGGGTTGAATGCTAAGGCAGGTCGGTATTCGCGATACGGTGGCAAAGCGCAATCAGGTCGTTGGCTTGCCGACGGGTGAGCTGGGTGGCGCAGAAGGCCTTCTCGGTAATGGCTGAACTGTGCCGAGACAGCTGATGTCCCGCTTCGGTCAATACGATGTGCTTTTGGCGCTCGTTATCCGCCAACTGCTGTCGTTCAATCAAACCCTTCTGTTCCAGGCGCTTGAGTAAGGGCGTCATCGTCGCGTTGGTCAGGCCCGTGCGCTCTGCCAACCGGCTGATGGCGACGCCATCGTTCTCCCACAGTGCCATCAACACGATAAACTGCGTATAGGTGATGCCCAAGGGTGCCAGCAGTGGCCGGTAAATACTGGTCAGGTGACTGGATGCGGAATACAGGGCGAAGCAAAGCTGCTCATCCAAACGTGCAATTGGCAAAGGGAACTCCAAGCAGGGTCGTCGCAATATGGTGACGTGCACGTGTTAGGTTTTCAATAATTAGTTGACGTATAGTTAGTGGCCTAATAATATCAACCAAGTAATCAGCCATAATAGCCCGCTAACCCGTCAGCAGCAGGAGTGAATGATGCCAACACAACGCGAGAAGGCCGACATTTTTCGGGGTTTACATCAACAAGGTGATCCTCTGGTGCTCTATAACATTTGGGACCCAGGGTCAGCAAAAGTGGTTGAAAAGGCGGGTGCAAAAGCCCTTGCGACAGGGAGCGCGCCGGTGGCGATGTCGCAGAACTATCCCGATGGCGAAAAAATACCGCTCGATGTCGCTTTGTCGAATGTCAGTCGTATTGTGCAGTTAACGGCGCTACCCGTTACCCTGGATTTTGAAGGGGCCTACAGCGCTGACCCTGATCAAATGAAAGCCCATACGCGCAAAGCGTTGGATACGGGCGTTGTCGGCTTCAACATAGAGGATCAGGTTGTCGGCACGGACACGCTCTACGACTCATCCGTTCAGGCCGCACGTATTGCCGCGGTTAAAGCCGCGATTGAAGACAGCGGCGTGAACGCCTTTATCAACGCGCGCACGGATTTGTTCCTGAAAAGTGACCGAGCCGATCACGACGCCGCCATGCTTGAGCACGCCATCGCTCGCGCAGAAGCGTATGTCAATGCGGGCGCCGATGGTTTTTTTGCACCCAATTTGGTGGACGAAGGGTTGATCAAAACGTTGTGCACCGCAGTATCTGTGCCCGTCAATATTATCGCGCTTCCGGGTTGCCCCGCGAAAGATGCGCTTGCAACGTTGGGGGTTTCGCGCATTAGCTATGGACCGATGCCTTATAAAACAGTGATGGCGTCATTGGCGGAGGCGGCGTCAAACGCGTTCAACGAATAAATATCTTGACGCGCCGGCCGTTACAGCCCGAAAGGACGTCTTTCGCCGCGCAGCGCGGCATTGCCTACCCACGGATAAGGGTAGGGGAGGAGAGAGGGAATGCTCAATCAAAAGGCACTGCGGCGGCATATCACTGGAATAGCGTTGCTGATTGCGGGCTTGTCCAGCCTCTCGGCAATGACGTTATTGCCGAATGACAGCCAGAAACGTTACGCCTTGCCATTCTTGCCGGGGGCGGGTGCCCCTGTGCAGCTTGTCTTTGCGGGCTACCCCGGCTGCGGCACCGTGTGCCCAACGGCACTTGCGACCCTCGGCCAAGTTGCTACGCACTTTTCAGCACGGAACGACCTGACAGCGCCTGACATTACCTTTGTGAACATCGCCTTGGGGACGCCGCACGCAGTCACCCAACGCTACGCCAAATCCTGGCATGAGAGTTTCCGTGCCTATTCCCTGCGCCGTGAAGAAGCCAGCAGCGTTTATCGCGAGCTGGCGCTACGCACCTACGGCCAATACCAAGATCCCGCTAGCCACAGTGGCAATATTTACCTGTTCTCGCGACAAAACAATACCTGGCAATTGGCGCATGTGTATCGCCAGCTCCCCGGCAGCGATAGCATTATCCGCGACGTGATGACACTCGGTTTAGCGCCAACGACAGGATAAGACGATGTTCAATCGATTGTGGCCTTTTCCCCGGTTTGCTCAACTGAGTGATGCGGCTAAACAAGCACTGCAGCAAGATTTTGCACGCAGCGATCACCTAATGATGACCATACTGGTGGCACATTGGGTGTTGGCCTCAACGTTGATGGCGTCCGATCACGGATACTACCTGATGGGTTTTATCGGCGGGGCCGTCATTTGCTTATTGGCATACGGTGGTATGAAGCTCTTGCCCGGGACAGCGTATTCGCGCATGTTGATGGGCATGAGCTTGATGCTGTTTTCAGCCCTGTTTATTCAGCAGAACCTGGGGCGGATTGAAATCCATTTTCATATCTTTGCGGCGCTGGCACTCTTGATCCGTTATAAAGATGTAAAGCCGCTGCTCGCTGCCGTGGTGACCATTGCCGTTCATCACGTTACATTGAACTATTGCCAGGCAATGGGTGTGGAGGCCTTGGGCACGCCGTTGGTCATTTTTGACTATGGCACCGGGCTCGATATTGTGTTTCTGCATGCGGCGTTTGTGGTGTGTGAAGCCGTGTTGTTGGCGTTTATCATCGGGCAAATCACGCAGCAGTTCTGCGCGTCGGTGGATGAGTCACACACTACGCTGCGGATACTCGATGTGCTCACGCACGTGATCACCCATCGCGATGCATCCAAGCGCATGGATGATGATAACGAGCACGCGCATGTTGTTAACGCGCTATTGGATCTGATGAATGAGAATCTGTCGGTGCAGGCCGCGGTCGATAACGCCAGCGCCAGCATGATGATCGTGGATGCTGCGGGCAATATCATAGAATACAATCAGGCAGCGCAAACCCTTTTCAGTGAGCTGGCAGACAGTTATCTCGCCCAAGGTGTCACCTACGACCCTGCTGGCTTGAAGGGATGTTCTATCTTCTCATTGTTTTTAGGTGATGAGGTTGCCCCCGACTTTGCCAGTATGAAGAGCACGTATTTTTCCAGCTTTCGCGTCGGTGAGCGCCTCTTGAAGCTAACCTGCAATCCGATTCTCTGCGAATCAGATGGGTGCCTGGGCATCGTGGTCGAATGGAAAGACAGAACCCAGCGCGAATCCATGCAGCAAGAACTCAAGAGCATGATACAAGCCGCGTCCAATGGCGATCTGTCTCAGCGCATCCCATTGGAGGACAAAGAAGGCTTTTATAAGATGATAGGGCAAGGGACGAATCAGCTGGTCAGTGAAGTGCAGCAGGTCATTCGCGATGCGTCTGAGGTGATCTGCGCGATGTCGACCGGCGACCTCACGCAGCGGATGCGTACTGACTACCGAGGGGACTTTGCTGAGCTCAAGACCAGCCTGAACGACACCATTGATAAGATCACTGAGATCGTTAACGCCATTAAAGAGGCGTCTAATGTGGTCAGCCAAGGCGGTAAAGAAATCGCGCAGGGTAATCTCGATCTGTCAAACCGCACCGAGAGTCAAGCCTCCAACCTGGAAAACGCCACGTCTCGCATGGAGGACATTACCCAGTCGGTTACCGAGAACGCCGAGAGTGTGAGCGAAGCCAACCAATTGGTGGCCAATGCCCAAGGGCAGGCGGAGCACGGTGGGGAAGTCGTGAGCCAGGCGATTACGGCGATGAACGGTATTTCGGAATCCAGCAAGCGGATCGCTGATATTATCGTGGTGATTGATGAAATCGCGTTTCAGACGAATCTGCTCGCCCTCAATGCCGCAGTGGAATCCGCACGGGCGGGCGAAAACGGGCGCGGCTTTGCCGTGGTTGCCAGCGAGGTTCGCAACCTCGCCGGACGCAGCGCGGTGGCTGCGCGCGAGATCAAAGAGCTGATTGATGAGAGCGTCGGCAAGGTGGCCGAAGGCGCCCGCCTGGTCGATGACTCTGGCCATACTCTGGAAGAAATCGTCGCGTCAGTCACGCAAGTCAGCGAAGTCATGGCAGATATCGCTACCGCCAGCCAGGGCCAGTCGGAGAGTATCTCGCGGGTGAATCGGACGATCTCAGAGATTGACGAAATGACGCAGAAAAATGCCGCCATGGTTGAAGAGGTTGCAGCCTCCAGCGAAACCATGGGTGACCAGGCGCGCGAGCTGGAAATGCAAATCCAGTTCTTCTCCACTGATGAGGGCCGCAGTCAGTCCGCATCGGTATCGTACCAAGCGTTGCGCCAGGCGTCTTAGAGGGCTGTACCCGGTCGCGTACGCCAACGACCCCGGATACACACAGTTACACGTTGACACGCTGAAAACCTGGTCGCAGCTATCTTGCACCGCTAGCATACCTTTTTCCCCGACGAGTGAGTGTGTGATGACACAGGTCAACCTTCCCCGTGGTGCAGGCAAATGGCTGTTGAGAGCGGCTGTGAGCGTTGTGTGTCTGGGCCTGATGACGGCGTGTGCCAGTGCACCCAGTAAACCGTCAAACATCAAGCCTGGCGATTATCGCTATACCCAGGATTACCTGGATTGGATGATCCGCAAGGCGATGAAAAAGCAAGACCTCGTGGGGCTCTCTATCGCGGTCTTGGACGATCAGTCAATTGTCTGGCAGCAGGGCTATGGGTTTGCCGATAAAGCCAACGCGGTTGCCGCCACCGAGTACACACAATACCGCGCCGGCTCTATCTCCAAGGTGTTTACATCGGTGGCGGCGATGCAGTTGGTGGACCAGGGTCAGTTGGACATCGATGCCCCGGTGACTGATGTGGTGCCCGAGTTTACCATTCATCGACGTTTCGATAATGCAACCCCAATAACGCCTCGCCACTTGATGACACATCACGCGGGTTTGCCAGCGGATTGGCTGGACGGGATGTTTACTGCAGAACCCGCATCGTTCAGAGAGGTGGTTCCCTTGTTGCGCGAGACCTATGCGACCTTACCGCCCGACACCTATTTCAGCTATTCAAACCTGGGATTCAGTCTCTTGGGTGAGGTGATACAGCGCGCGTCAGGCGAGCCCTTTACGCAGTATATGGATCAACACGTGCTGGAACCGCTGAATATGGGCACGGCGGCGTTTGCCGCAGGACCGGCACAAGGGGACGGGGCTGCGTTGGCGTACGATGCTGATGGCAAACAGGTAATCGAGGAAGGTTTGCGAGATGTCCCCGCCGGCGGGCTGAACGCGTCTGCGCCGCAGTTGCTGCAGCTGGCACGGATGTGGTTTGCGAACGGCCAGGCGGGCAATCAGCGCGTATTAAGTCGTGCAGCGATACATGATATGCAGCGCACACAGAACAGTGCGGTGCCGCTGGACATGGATAGGCAGATTGGTCTTGCCTGGCACCGAGAAGATAACGCGGTGCCTGGCGGTGGCGTACTGATCACGCACAGTGGCGGGACGATCAGTCACTGTAGCGTGTTGATGCTGTTGCCTGAGCGCCGGCTAGCTGTCGCGGTGTTGTCAAACTCGGCTCACGCGATGGGGACGGTGGATGCCGTTGCCAAGCAGGCGCTGACGCTCATGCTTGAAGCCAAGACCGGCCAAGCAGCCGTGAGTGAGCCGTCGATGGCAACGGCAGACGCGCGCTTTCCGCCGGTGGATACATCGGCGCTGGCCGGCACTTATGCGACCGACTTGGGCCTGGCCACGCTCACGCCCAAAGGTGATCGCCTGCGCGTGACACTTAATGATCATACCTTGTCGATGGAGCGTGCAGACGACGGCTACTACCGCTTGCGCTACCGCCTGATGGGCCTGTTTCCGATCAAGCTGGGCGAACTGTCGGCCCTGGCGTTTACCGGCACCCACATCGATGGGCATAATCTCTTGGTGGCTGCGAGCGATGGGCACTTTGGTGTCGCCGGCAAACGCGTTGAGCCGGTCAATATCTCGCCAACGTGGCGTGCGCGCTTGGGCGAGTATCGCTACGTCGGCGATGACAATGCGCTGCTCACGATGATGGGCCTCCAGGAAATGCACTTGATTGAGCGCGATGGCTTTCTGTTGGTCAAGATGGTTGCTGAAGAGACGGGGTACTTGCCGATAGCACCGCTGGATGATGACACCGCGATCATCGAAGGTCTTGGACGTGGCCGCGGTGAGACGATCCGGGTGGAGATTCGCCATGGGAAGGAGCGTCTACACCATTCTGGACTGGTGTTTGAACGGGTCGAGTAAACCCACGCGCTCGGCATTGGCTAAGACCCGCCAATGCCGAGCGGTCAGGTCAAGCGCTAGCTCAGCTCACCACGTGCGGGATGATCTTTGTCGAGCATAGAGTCTAATGCCCCCAAGACTTCCCTAACCGCCGGACGTGTCCTCCGCATGGTTAT
>DOIU01000461.1 GCA_003511825.1 Gammaproteobacteria bacterium
CCTGTACATGCCTAAGAAAAAGAAATAGCTCGCAGAGCCTCGGCGACGCACTGTCGCCGAGGCACGTTTTAACCCAGATCATAGCCGCTGCGTGGTGGACCGGGTTAGGGTGACATCGACTGGCGGTGCAGATGCCGTCACTGCAGGGAGAACGGCGATGTTACCGCAAATCAAAACGATTCTTTACGCAACCGACCTGGAAGACAAGGGCGCACGCAATGCGTTTCGCATGGCGGTGAGCCTGGCGCGTGCCCATGGCGCACGGATCGTGATGCTGCATGGTTTGGAGTCGGTGAGCGCCGCCGTCAATGGCATGCTGCGCAACGCGATGTCTGAAGCGGAATACGAGCGCTTGCGCACCTCCGGTATTGAGAAACTCAAGCAAGATTTGCAGGACAAAGTGGCCGCGTTTTGCCGTGAAGAATGCCCTGAGGGTGAGCCGAATTGGCCGGCTGGAGAGCCGATTATTGAGGTGATGGAGGGCGTCATCTATGAGGTGATCCTCGACAGCGCGCAACGGCACGAGGCGGACCTGATTGTGATGGGCACGCGGACGCACAGTGCCATCGGTCAGCTGGTGCTGGGTTCAACGGCCAACAAAATTATCCATCACAGCAAGGTACCTGTGCTGGTATACCCCTTGTAAGGCGCCGGGCGAGTTTTGCGCGCGCGGCGCGGCGCGCTATAGTGCAGCATTGCCTGCGGCAAGTGCCGCCGCCGTTATTCTGTTACTCGAGTTAAATGTGTGTCGCCGCTAGCTCTCACCAAAGCCCTCTCTGACGAGACGCGTTTGCGTATCGTCTTGTTATTGCACCGACAGCGTGAGCTGTGTGTCTGCGATTTGATGGATGTCCTTGGCATCGATCAACCAAAAATTTCCCGTCACCTGGCTGTATTGCGCCAACACCGTGTACTCAGCGACCGAAAAAGCGCCAAGTGGGTGTATTACCGCTTGTGCGATGACCTCCCCACCTGGGCTCGAGCCGTGATTACCCAGTTGAATGACGGCAGCTGCGATCAGACGCCGTTTGCGCAAGATACTGAGACACTTCGGCGCCTGGCCGCTCAGTGGGAGACCAGTGCGCGCTGCTGAGAGGTTAGGGCGCTTGCGCTGAGACCGAGTACGCCTTCACGTTAATCGAGGGAACGGGATGGATACAATACGGTCAGACATTTCTTGATACTATCGTGGCCGGATTTCGCAGGCCCCCAACGGCGCACACTATGACCCGACAAACCGGTTTTACCCGTATTTTGCACATGTCGCTCTCGGCGGTGCTTTGCTCTGTATTACTGATTGCCAGTTGTGGCGGCGGCAGCTCCCGGTCTGGGGCTCCTCATGTCGCGGAGCCTCTGGACCCCACCATCTCGGTATCGGATATCGGCAATGCAGATCAGCAAGCACCCGTCTCCATGGAAGAGACCGAGATCGGGTTTACTGTGCAAGGGGGCGGCGTGACCTTCACGCTGGACAAGTCCAGCATGAGCTTGCGCGCCCAAAAAGGCGAGCAAGCGGTGATCGAGGCGATTTCGTCCACCATGATGCTCAATGGCAACACGCTGCGGATTTCACCGCCTGAGCAGATCTTGCGCAGCGCCAATGCGCTGGAGTTTCGCGGCTGGTACAGCCGCAGTGAGCAGCTCTGGTACGTGGCACGCTACCGTTTTTGGCCAGATAAGCCTTTTGTGCATTTGGCTTTCTCTGTCACTGATCGGCACGACAACCATCCCACCGAGGCCCATTGGGAGTCGCGCTGGTCCAGTCGCCGCTTCAGTGATCTCGCGCTGAACATCACATCGGCCAGCCCGCTGCCTGCTGCGCAGGTGGTGCAAGAGAACGCGTTCTCAGGCGGCGACCCCAATAGCGACCCCCGAATCGAAGAAGTCACGCACGATGGCGAGGTGCGTTGGCGTCAGACCGAGCGCACGGATGGCGCTGTGCAGCTGTTGCACGATGTCGATAACACCGGCAGAACCTATGTTCGCATCTATCCTCGCATGAACGGAGAGTTTGATCTGCGCTTGCGTCAGGAGCCGCTGGATTCACCGTACCCGGCGGCCAATGCGGTCCGGGTGAATATTCATCATGCTGACGGCGATAGCCGCAAAACCGTTGACCAAGGTCGCAGCAGCAATGCGCTGGGACGCTATCGCCTGGACGAGGATGCGTACATTCAGATTGTCGCGACCGGTGAATCGGGTGATCGCATTGTGTTTGAGGAACTCGTGCTGGAAGCCGCCGGTGGTACTGACCATCGGATACAGGCGAGTCGCGCTGATGATGTGGTCTTGGACGCCCCTCAGCTGGGTGTGTTCGTGCGTGACTTCTGGAAGCAATTCCCCATCGCCGCCGGAACCACGTCTGAGGGTTTTGCGATACGTGGCATCCAAACACCCGTGAACTTCGTCGGCGGTGTCGGCTACACCTTGGATGTGGGGATTAATGCGGACCCGGCTGCAGCAAGCACCGCTGATATGCGCACGGCCATGGCGGCCATGCCGCAGCCGTCCTTGCCCGAGTGGTGGTCGGCGCTGGACGGCGTGTACACCACGGAGCCACGTTACCGTGACCTCATCGATGCCGGTATGACGATCATTCAGCTGTCGGATGAAACCAGCGGTAACTATGGTTGGATGAATTGGGGCGATTATCAAATCGGCCACTCATTTCATGTGGATGGCGAGCCAACGGAAGATTGGGGAGCATTGCAATACGATCTTGCCCACGGCCTATTGATGGGTTGGGTACAGAACCACCACCCCTATCTGTGGAATCGCGCTCAGGCCGGCGTGCGCAATGCGATGGACGTCCAAATTGCGAAGTTTGAGCCGTATTTCCAAAAACGCTCAGGCGCGGGCTTGCGCAAGGGGCAATGCGCGGTGGATTTCCATTGGTGCCAGGAGAATATCCCCGAGTTTAATTACCATCCGCGATCCCTGTTGCTGTACAGCCATTTAACCGGTGAACAATGGCCGCGTGACATCGCGCAAATGGTCATAGATAACTCCGCCTATTTCTCGCTGACACGGCCCGAGTGGACCCTCGATCATGAGCGTATTCTCGGTTGGGCACTGCGAAACTTGGTCTATGGCGCGGAAGTTTTCCCTGGCGGTACCCAATACAACGAAACGCCCGAGAGAAGTTTTGTGTCCATGCCTCAAGGGACTGCGTATGCTGAGTTGCTTGAGACGCTGGTCGGGCGGACGGTGGACGTGATTCGCGCGCGCGGGCGCGTACCGGGTGATCAACCGGTGTGGGCAGGCCAAATCGTTGAGGGTTTGATCATTGCGTATGAGAGCGGCTTGCTGTCGCCGTCTCTGGCGGATCGGACCTATGACGCGATCGGTCGCGCCGTAGCTGACTTCACTGAGAACAGCCTGCGTCGCAGTCGGGGTGAATACGAGATGCGCTATTACGTCCCCGACGACGAGTGGGTGGATGCGGCCACGTATGGATGGTTCTGGGTGAACAGTCTGGCCTGGGCTGCGTTGAATATTGATGACAGCTATCGCGAGACCTTCAGCGATGTGTACGACTCATTGGAAAGCTTGTATCGACGGGAGCCAGAGTACCGTACCATTCGCGCGTGGAGTGGGGTAATGGGTTTTGCCAGCTACGCTGCCGCGATGTACGAAGGTCTCTGAATCGGTAGCAACCCTGTGCGACCTTGCCAGGGGTGCTAGGCAAGGATGAATACACGATCACATTCTTCGCGGGGCGTCGGTCGGTGTTGAGAAGCTCCCGGCAAAAACGGGTGCGGTCACTGTTCTGAGGGGCTTTGCTGGGGAATACTCTAAAGGTTTTCTTGTCCCATTTTAAACCGATAAAAAGAGTGACCGCACTATGAGCACCGTGAAACCCACGAGCTTGCCCCGCGCGTCGGTACTGCCTGCCAGTGCCAGCGGGGGTTCCCCAAGCTCGTTTCTGCAATACCTTCTTATGCGTCGCCTGGCCCGATTTCCCGCCGGTCGGGCGCTATACCGGGCCGTAAAACTCCGGGACAGCGCGGATGCTCCGCCAATACCGAGTAAGCGGGTGAGAGCCCAGAGTCTGATCCCCAACCTTGATGTGCCCGCCGTGTTATCCCGACTCCGCACCGACGGCGTGAGTTCTGACTTGCAACTGCCGGTGGATACCGTGTTGGACTTGCGCATCTTCGCGCGTCGCGCCCAATGTTATGGCAATGTCGAGCGCCAGTTTCCCTTCAAACTCAGGGACCGTGTGCACGCAGAGGCCCACTATGGCCAGGCATTCGCGCATGCCGGCTATCTGCACGACGATCTCACTCACTGCTCCTCGGCCGTTCGGCTTGCCTCAGATCCGTTGCTGCTGGCCTTGGCGCAGGCGTATCTGCAGGGTGCGCCGGTTTATCGCGGTTTGAGCCTGCGCTGGTCGTTCGCGACCGCATCGCGTGATGCGAAGTCTGCCATCGACCTTGAGTCACTGGGTGATAGGCCCGTGGATTACGCCGGTGTGACGTTTGTCTTTAATTTGACCGATGTGCGTGACCCGAATGATGCGCTGGTGTTTGTGGCAAAGAGTCATCGACGGATGTGCCCATCGCAAGCTGAGTTCCCTGCGCAGGCTTTGCTCGCGCTCCGACATACGCCCGCGTTGAGACCGCTGACCGGCGATGCGGGTGCCGGGTTTGTGATTGACGCGCTAGGTATGTCCTGGACGCAACGACCGACCGAGCGCGATCGCCTGATCTTATTGCTCAGTTATGCATTGAATGACTACGGCATTTGGGAGGCATTTTAGTACTGATGGCGTTGCGGCTAGGACTTATCGCTGATGTTGTCGCCACAACAGTCGTGCTATATCAGCGCTCACACGATGAATGAGTGAGGTAAACGCGTGAAGTCACAGCTAATCCTGGCGGGCTGGGTCGGCCTGCATATGTCGCTAATGATGATTCCGGTCAGTGCCCAGGCGCTTGCGCCCTCTGAGCAGGATCAGCCCTTGTTATTGGCGCAAGCCCAGCCGCTGGTGTCCGGCCAGCGGGTGCGGGTGAAGAAGCTCACGCGAGACATGGCTTCGGTGCGGGGCTCGATCGTCACGACCGGGCCTTCGACGTTGCAAGACCCCGCGACCTTAGAGAAGCTGAAAAAGCGCTTCGGCCAGTTTACGGATGCACTCAAAAAGTACCCGCAACTGGAGGACCCAGACGTCAAGGCGGCCCGGGCGGAGTACGCTCAGCTTCAGCAAGCCCTGTCCGCTGAATTTAAACGCGCGAGCGCGCAGCAACAGGAGCTGGGTGACGTGCAGCAGCGCTTGGCCCGCGCTGAACAGGATTTGCGCGCGTACGCCGTTCCGCAGCCGCTGGCCGTGCCTTTTACGGCGGAACAGGCGCAAGCCTGGGTGGATGCGGCCGGTAAGGCACGCACGGCCGCTGAGCACTACGCCACTGAGCTGGAGACGATTGCAAATCTGGCCTACCTGCCTAACAACCGCGGCACCGTGCAAAGTGGCGCTCCTTACGATGCTGCGGATGTTAAACGTCTGCGCGAATTCGCTGCGAGCAATCACGCGGCCGTGCAAAGCAACTACGCGCGTATCACCACCGCGTTGGATGCGCGCATGCAACAGATTGACAGCGATGTTCTCACGCGTTGGCAGGAAGACCCCAACAGCGACCAGCGTTGGCGCTTTACGGCGCCGGGTGCACAAGAAGAAGCCTTCGGGCTTTACGACGAAGCCATCGCGGTGGCGCAATCATCGCAGCACCTGGCGGCCGTGCTGCAGCGGGACAGCCCGCGGGCAGACCAGCTCGTTGAGCAACTGCAGGCAGCAAAAGCGGCCTTTAGCCGCAATAAGGCCATTGCTATTGAGACCGCACGCTTGCCTGAGCCGCAGTCCACCGATGCCGATATGCTGGCCATCGCGGCTGAGGTGTTGGCCAAACCGAAGTACGGTTTCGGTGAGCACGGGCGCATTGTTTTAACCACGCCAGCCATCGTCACGCGCGAGAAAAAAAGCAGCGAGGTGACGATCGACGACGCCGATGTCAGTATCTCGGGCGAGGTGACCTTATCAGGCACCGAAACCACCTGGACCTACCGCTGGCAAGAGTTCCGTTTTGCCGCGCCTTTGCACGATCCTGACAGTAACACTTGGCATATCTGGTGGATTACCGCCAAGAATTTCTCTTCCGGTGGCAACAAAACACCGTTGAATCAATGGGTGTCGGGTCAGGCGACGAAAGGCGTGCCAATCTTGGCAGAACACGCGAAACCCTAGTGTTGATCAGGCCCGTGTTATGGCCGTATAAGCTCAGCCTGATGGGTGGCGAGGCCTGTACCACAGAAGTCGCAAACGGCCGCTCATTCAGGCATTATTGCGTTTTTTTCGTGGGAGCGTGAAATGGCGGGTTTGCTGGCGGATGTCGATCCAGACGGTTTGTTAGAGTATTCGGTTGTCTACACAGACCGGGCGCTGAATCATATGTCGCGGTCCTTTCAGGGGGTGATGCGCGATATTTCCGCGACTCTGTGTGAGGTCTACCGGGCTGAGACGGTTGCCGTTGTACCCGGCAGTGGCACCTTTGCTATGGAAGCGGTGGCGCGCCAGTTTGCGACCGATCAGCGCTGTCTGGTGATTCGCAACGGTTGGTTTAGCTATCGCTGGACGCAGATTTTTGAAGCGGCAAATATGCCCGCTGCTGCGTCTGTGCTGAAGGCGCGACAAACAACACCTGGCGCACAATCGCCGTTCCAGCCGGTGCCGATTGAAGAGGCTGAGGCTGCGATCGCTGAGCAGCGTCCCGATGTGGTCTTTGCGCCGCATGTTGAAACCTCATCAGGCATGATGCTGCCGGACGATTACATCCGCCGATTGGCCGACGCCGTTCATTCCGTTGGCGGTATGTTGGTGTTGGATTGCATTGCATCGGGTACGGTGTGGTTGGATATGCAGGCGTGCGGCGTGGACGTGCTGATCAGCGCACCACAAAAAGGGTGGAGTGGATCTCCTTGCTGTGGTCTGGTGATGATGAATCAGACCGCACTCGAACGGCTGGCGACGACCACCAGCACGAGCTTTGCGTGTGACCTCAAGAAGTGGCACGACATCATGCAGGCCTATCTGGACGGAGGACATGCCTACCACGCGACCATGCCGACGGACGGCCTCGCGGCCTTTTGCCATGTGATGCGCGAAACGCAGCAGCGTGGGTTTGACGTGGTGAAAGAACAGCAGTTAACGCTCGGCAAACGCGTACGCAGCTTGCTTGCCTCGCGCGGGTTCGCGAGTGTCGCCGCAGCAGGTTTCGAGGCACCGGGTGTGGTGGTCAGTTACACGACCGACCCGGCCATTCAGTCGGGGCAGAAGTTCTTGGCGCAGGGGCTGCAAATCGCGGCTGGCGTGCCGCTCATGTGCGATGAGCCGGAGGATTTTCGGACATTTCGTCTGGGGCTGTTCGGACTCGATAAACTCCAAGACATTGAGCGCACGGTGGCATCGCTGGACGCTGCGCTCGGTGAGATCAGCTAGCGGGGGTCTTCCCGCCGGCGGCGTCTTCGGAACAGCTGTGGATTCTTGCGCATAAAGTTCTTGACCACTCGGTCGGCGATGAGTGAGTCGCCGCCCTTCACATAAGAATACCCGATCGCGGCGGCGACAAGGCCGCCGATCATGTCCACGATCAGATCGGTCATGGTGTCCACCAAGCCTGACTTCTGCATATTAAAACCAAACAGCCAGTCCATACTGAATTCAAAAATTTCCCACAAAGCACCGATGGTCATGGCAAAACCAAAAGACACAGCGGCGATGTAGATCGGCTGGAGGCGCACTTTGTGCGTCATGTAAAACACATACACCACCAAGAAGCCAATCAAGCCCATCACCAGCGCTGAAAAACTGTGTAGAAACAGATCCCACCACCAATAACGGTGATAAAACTGCCCGTATTCACCGAGCCCGTAGGAGGCATACAAAAACACGCAGGTGACCAGGGTAAATTCCACCGGCAGTTGCACTTCAAGTTGTCGCTCGATAATCGCCGGTGTAAAGGTGAGGGCAAAAATGATGGCCCCTGTGAAGCTGACCAACCACTGCTGCCGCCAAAGAGCCATCACCACGACACTGGCGATCAGAAGTTGCAAAAATAACGAGGCGATAAACAACACGCGATCGGCGCTGTCATCGGGCAAAAAACGGGACAATTGCGGCATGGTCAGGGCTTTCGTGAGGTTAGCGTAACGTCAATGTCATGCACCTGTTCACGGGTATTAACAGCGCGAGGGCAGGGTACATTGTAAGGCTGTGGTCTTTCCTTTTGGCATAGTGACAGCCGCGGGACCACGCTCTATGATCGACGCAAATTCTAAGACGGAGGAATCTGCATGTTGAGCGTATTTACCCCATGGCGGGGGCTACTCCTCGTTCTACTGACAGTCGCATGGAGCCTAGGCCAAGCGGCACCCGAGCGAGGCATTATCACGGGCGGTAAGCCCATTGTCTATCCCTCTTGGTTTAAGGAAAGTTTCCTCGATATTGCAGACGACGTGGACGAGGCCAGCGAATCGGGCAAGCATGTCATCTTGTTGATGGATATGAACGGCTGTCCATACTGCTACAAAATGGTTGAAGAAAACTTCAAGCACGCACCCTATAAAGAGTTTATCCAAGCGAATTTTGATGTCATTGGCTTGAATGTGAAGGGCGATCGCGAGGTTGCGCTCAATGCGGAGACAACACTCACCGAGAAAGAAATCGCTGATAAGTTAGGCGTGCGCTTTACCCCAGGGCTTGTCTTTTTGAATGCGGATAACAACCCCGTGGTGAAGGTCAATGGCTATCGCAATGTGCGTGATTTTCGCGTGATTTTGGATTACGTCCAAAACCGTACCTATGAGCAACAGCCGCTGGCGGCCTACATTCGTGAACATAAAGAAAACGAGGCCTATACCCTGCGTGATCATCCGCAATTCCAAGCCCTAGAGGATCTGAGTGCGCTCCCCGATAAGCCGATTGCGCTCTTCTTTGAGGACAGCGGTTGTTTGGATTGCGCGGCGTTGCACGATGGTCACCTCGCGGCGAAAGAGGTGCGCGATGTCTTGGCAAACTATACGGTGGTGCGTATTGATGCTTTCTCCGACAATCCAATCACGGATTTTGAGGGCAAGCCTACCACTGAGCGTGCATTTGCGGAGGCACAGGGTGTGAGTTATACCCCGGCGATTGTCTTGCGTGATCGTGGCAAAGAGCTGTTACGCCTTGAAAGTATGCTGTATCGCTATCACTTTACCGGCTTGTT
>DOIU01000388.1 GCA_003511825.1 Gammaproteobacteria bacterium
GCATTCGAGCCCATCTGCCAAAGATACATATCGCCGACACGTCGGCACGAGGTTTTCCTGGGGACTTTCTCGAAGCAACCATGATGGCGTGGCTGACCTATTGCTACATTCACAACATCGGGATGGGTATCGCACCCATCACCGGCGGTGCTGATGGGGTTGTGCTTGGTGGATGTTACAAAGCGCGAAAAAGCGAGTAATCAGGCGACTCGTACACAAGAAAAAAGCCGCCAACCTTTACCGTTAGCGGCTTTCCAATCTCAGCGAATCACCGAATGTGAGACTGCCCGTTGGTTAAGACCCACCCCATTTGCTAAGCAGAAAACGAAGAACCACAACCGCAGGTCGTCACGGCATTTGGGTTTCGAATCACGAACTGGGACCCTTCTAGGCCTTCAGTGTAGTCGATCTCGGCACCGGTAAGGTATTGATAGCTCATGGGATCAATGAGTAGCTTAACCCCCTCTTTCACGACTTCTGTATCCCCGTCGTTGATAGATTCATCAAAGGTGAATCCATATTGGAATCCCGAGCAACCGCCTCCAGTGACGAACACGCGCAGCATGAGATCCGGATTACCTTCCTCATCAATCAGCGACTTCACCTTTTTGGCTGCTGAATCCGTGAACACCAGAGGATCAGGCATTTCAAAATCTTCTGCTTCCACACTCATTATCGTATCTCCGCCAGATAAGCTTGCTCAATATACTTGAACCTATATTACCCCACAGGTTCCGTCAACAATAGATGGGGGCGACTTTGTTGTCTGTCAAGCCATTGGGCAGCAAAACCTATTCAAAGCACGAATCAGCCCAAAAAGAACGGGGGCTACTTGGGGCCCTCCACATTCTCGGGTGTCTGCCAAAAAGTGCTGTAAACGCGGTTGTTATTGACGTAATAGACCGCTTCAGAAGCCAATACACTGCGATCAAACTCCGTAGATATCCAGTAAGACTCGGACGTCTCACGGTCTGCAACCTTCACCAAGCCTTTGTCGACAATTTGCTGCGACGCAGTATCGACTTCCAGTAACTGTAAACCGCTGCGACTCCAGTCATACCATGCCCAAGGTTTAGATGAGTCTGTATAGGGCGAGGCCACATCATGAATACTCACAGGAATCGCTACTCGGCTACTGCCTGTTGCGTTGTCAGCGTTCAAGAAGGTAAAGGCATGGTGGCTACGTAATGCTGGTGACTCTGTACCCCGCCTGCCAATGACGTGTTTGTCCACCTCAGCAGGGTTGGTCGGATCAGTGATGTCGATCAACGAGAGCTTCACGCCTTGATACCACGCGCCCCGCTCTTCCTCTTCTGCCCGCTCATCGGGAATGGCATCTTTACCCAAACCCAGCAAGAGTGTCTCGCTGATGGGATGCAAGTAATCAGAGTAGCCGTCGATAAACAGCTCGCCGACCACTCGGGGATCATCAGACGTTGATAAATCAACAATATAGAGCGGATCCGTGGCGCGAAAAGTAACGAAGAACGCCCTGTCACCGATAAATCGTGATGCATATAGCTGTTCGCCAGGCTTACCTAGCGGCTCAGGTCGCTGATCACTTGGCAGGGTTGCCAGCGTGGTCAGTTCAGCGCCTCGCTCTCTCAGCACCGTGAGTCTCACGGGCGATTTGTCCGCCTCAAGTTCACCCGTGAACGACACCACCCGCAGATCACCATCTCGTGCACTCAAGCGAAAAGGTCGCTGATCGATATTCCATCCCAGCTGCCCTTTCACAACACCAGAAGCATCGTAGCTGAGCGTGCCGTTGGCAAAGCTAAAGCCGTGAATATCCGTTTCCACATCCTGATCGGCGTACTCCGCCATCCCATCGTTGTCGAGCGCCCAGTCATAGCGGGTCGTGGCAAGGAACACCTTGTCGGTTGAGGCATAAAACGTCTCGGTAGCGCCCACAAAACACAAACTGCTGGCAATCGACATATCGCTCAAATCATAAGAAACCAATGTAATCACATCGGGGCTGTATCCTTGAGAATCAGCACTTTCAGGTACAAAGCAGCTCTCTGGGGCGGTCAGCAGTGTCTCAGTATCACTTCCCGATGCGGTATAGCTTGGCAGAAGGTCATTGATATCGAGGCTTTCAATAATGGATTTGTTGCGATCTTTCTCCGCATCGGTTTGCGGGTAATAATTGATGCCTTCAATGGTCGGGAAATAACGAGACGCTACAATCAAATGCTCACCGATACGACGCGTCGATAAAATATTGCCATCAAACTCAACATTTTCTGTGGATTTAGGTGCTGACGGATTAGAAACATCCAGACCGACCAGAGCGCCACGGAACCCGCCCCAGCTGTATGACTCATACCAAACTGGCTCATAGTACCCCGTGCCATTGGCAGTCACGATCAGCTTTGAGGGGGCACCGTCTCGATACCAATACAAGCCATCAGCCACCAAGCTATCCTCAAGCGGTAAGTCATAGTCAGTGACCAATTCAGAGGTGGCATTGTCCGCGTCCAATGAATACACGCGGAGCTGGTTGTATTCGTCCGCCTCATTGTGCGGTGCCGGCATGGAGGTCTCTTGCGCCACATCGGCCTCAGGTATCCCGTAGTAATAATAAGACGGTTTACTCAATACAAACAACGTGTTGCCATCTGTCTTGATCCGATCAGCCTCATCAACTCCAGATTCCTGCACATTGGTCTGAGAGACACTGCTATCTGCGTCAGCACTGTTCGTTGGCGCAGCGCCATCGCTTTCTTCAAACGCGACATCATCGGTGGGATAGGGCCCACCGTAGTAGTCTTGCGTATTAAAGTACTCAATGAGCGCGTCCTTATACTGTCGCTCAAACTCCGCCGCGCTCTCAACGGCTTTGAGCTTGTGGGAGAGCGTTGCGGGATCGGTGTTTGGTGAATCTGAACTGTCGCTGCAAGATGCAAGTACGATAAGCGCACTCAGTGCAGAGAAAAAAAGCGGCTGTGGTTTCATGTTCCCTCCGAAAGCCAAGAGAGGTCAATAGATAGTGTTCAGTCAACTATAGCGGCAGGTCAGCAGTTCACGTACCCGCTTCGTGTAACTAAACGTTAGAATCTGTAAGTGCCTCTGTGTCTCGCACCGCATTGACCAATTCGAGCAGTTCAGAAGCTTGATAAGGCTTTGCCAAAAAGCCCTGTATACCACGTTTAGCAAGGCGTTTTCGGTGTTTCGCGCCGGAGCGAGAGGATATCACGATGATGGGCAAGCGGCTCAGTACTGGATTTTCACGGATCATTGCAACCAGTTCAAACCCATCCATATGCGGCATTTCTAGGTCGGTCAGCACAAGATCGGGCGCACGCTGTTGCATCATTTGCATCGCCTCTACCCCGTCACGCGCCAGGATTGGAAAGTGGTTTTCGCGCAACAAAGTGCGTTCCGCGTACTTGCGCATGGTGATCGAATCGTCCACAACCAACACGCGCAAACGCCGCTCTGGGCGAACTGCAACAACCGACTCTTTACCTTGAGCCGGTGCGTCAGGGTTGTCCAGATAGCGGCTGATCAGCGTGTTTAAATCCAGTACGGGAATGACGGCGCCGTCCGCTTGTACACAAGCGCCGGAGTAAGCGCCTAGCGTTCGCAACTGTTCACCAACGGGTCTTATCAACGTTTCCATATGACCTTGTACGGTCTCAACCTGTAATGCGAGGGTTTCACCCAAGACAGTCACATACACCAAGGACGCGTTCGCTGCGGCATCACTCGCAGGTAAGTCCAACAAATCGGCCAAACGCACATAGCGGCAGTGCTGACCATTGTATTCCACATGCGCTTCCTGGGAAGCGTCCAAGGCCGCAACCTCACTGCGAGACACTCGGCTCACGCCGTGTACGCGATTTGCTGCAATGGCAAAACTGCGTGTCTGCAGCCGCAGTAAGACAACTTGGCTGACAAACTGCACCTGCGGTATCCGCAGAGTAAATGTCGATCCGATCTTGGGCTCAGTGTGCAGCGTGACCACACCGCCCACTTTGGCCAAGCCCCGACGCACAGCGTCCAAACCCACCCCGCGCCCTGAAATCTGATCCACATCATTGGATGTTGAAAAGCCTGACACCATCAAAAGCTCCAACAAGCGACTGTCAGTGAGGCGGGTATTCTTGGGGATTATGCCTTGTTCCAGCGCCTTTTTGCGCACCTTGCGGGTATTAATGCCGGCGCCATCGTCCTGGACGGTTAGCACAATATCACCTTCGTCCAACTGCATGCGCACACCCAGCGCACCCGTCGGCTTTTTATCCAGAGATTTACGCTTATCACGCGCCTCGATGCCATGCGCAACGGCGTTGCGCAACAAATGCTCCAGCGGTGGTAACACATGTTTGAGTACAGAGCGGTCAATCACGTTATCGACGCCCTCGACAGTGAGGCTCACTTTCTTATTACAAGCACGCGCAGCATCGGCAACCACTTTTTGCAGACGCGTCACCACACTGGAGAACCGCACAAGGTGAATATGACCGAGCGTTTCCTGCAAACTATTATGAATGCGCGTCTGCTCATTCAGCTCCACCTCCGCGTGGCGCAGACTCACGCCCAAGGAGTAGCGAATATCATCAAGATCGGAGAATGACTCCAAGATACCGCGCGAAATTTCCTGCAAGCGCCCGTACCGATCCATCTCCAGTGCATCGAAACCTGCATCGGGCTGAGCCTTCGCAGCCGGCAGGTTCGTCTCCGATTCAATATCCAACTCACGCATTTGCTGGCGCAACCGGCTTACCGTGTGATCCAACTCAACCAGCGCTTCTGCGAATAGACTTTGGTGTACGCCTAGCTGCGCCTGGTGAACGCCAGATTCATTCACCAACTCCGTGAGACGTTCAATCACACCCAAATCCACACGCACGCGTTCGCTTGCAGGCTCATCTGCCGGTAAATCTGGCGGCGGCGTGGCGCGCGCAGAAGGAGCGACAGGTGCAGGCGCGTCTGCGACGGCGTCAACAGCTTCTTGGGATGGCGCGGGCGTCGGCATTGCCGGTGTGTCGTCAGCCGATTCCAATCGGTAATCTGTACGGATACTGCGCAATTCCGTGATCAACCAATCAAAATACCCTGGCTGCTCACCGGATTTGGCTTGTTCCAGATTGATACCAATTGCGCCGACGGCATCGTCCAACGCATCGAGGGCTTCGGGATCAATCGGTGCGGCCGTATCAGCCCAGCGTTGGACGGCATCTTCCATCGCATGTGCCAAATCCGCGATGCCTGTATAAGAAGCAACTCTGGCACTGCCTTTCAGTGTGTGCAGCACTGCTTGCATTTGCGCGATGAGTCCACGGTCTTGAGGCTTAGCTTTCCATTGCGCCAGCGTGTCGCGGATAAGTTCAGCAATGTCTTGCGCCTCTTCCAGAAACACGGACTGCAGCTCGCCCAATCGTGGCGCGCGCGTTACCGCCTCGGTTTCTGTTTTAACGCGTCCGGTAAAGCTCTCGAGCCGTGCCTCCACATCAGCGACAAACGCGGGTTCTGCTTCCGCGCTGGCAATCGCGTGTAACTTCGCTTCTAACGCCTTGATCACTTCGCTGAGATAGAGTGTCTCGCCCCGGCTGAAACGCTCACCTGCACGCTGCATACGCTTGACCGCGTCTTCCACGGGCGATAACAGCGTAGCGATGCTGTCAACGCGCGCAGTTTGGGCGCTGCCGGTTAGGGTGTGCAGTGCCCGCACCATTTTTTCGGAGGTCTGGAGTTTGCCATCTCCTCCCAGCGCACCCTCAACGATATCTTTGATAATCGCGATATGCTGCGCACACTCCGCACTGAAAATTTCGAACAACACAGGATCAACGCCCGTCGGCGACTGCCCTTGCGCTGATTCTGGATCAAATTGAGGGTCAGACTCTGCTTTTACGGGAGTGACACGCACAACATCGCTGTCGCCTTCACCCAGCCCCATCGGCACTTCAATCGTGTCGGCCTGATCCATCGGGGGCAACTGGAGCGTATCAGAAGCGCCAATAGCGCCGGTAAGGTCCAGTGTTTGAGTCATATCAAGGACGGGCTCACCAGCCTCGATCGACGCCTTATCAGAAGACACTATCCTCTCATTGGATGACTCGGGACTCGCCATCGTCTCGGGAGAAGCGGCTTGCTGTTCACGCGCTTCCAATTCAGCAAGCGTGACACCCGCATGCGCTGAGGCAGGCTCTTGAATATCCCCCTCTGCCAACAAAAACGCCTGGGCCTTGAGTTCGTCGATCCCTTCTACACGCTCGGATGCCCCGTGCAGTTGATCAATCAGCTGAGGCAAAGCCGCAACTGACTCGTCAAGCAAATCACAGGCTGCGGCATTGAGGGACGTTGTGCCAGTCAACACATGATTAAGGAGATTTTCATTCGCCCACGCAAACTCCGCAATGGTGACGGCCCCGACCATGCGCCCACTGCCTTTAAGGGTGTGATAGGCACGCCGAATACGTTCCAGGGCGTCACGATCATCCGGCGTCTGGCGCAGTTGTGTCATCTTCTCACTGATGAGATGAAACTGCTGCATTGCCTCTTCAACGAAGACATTGAGCATCTCCGGCTCGGCGGAGACGGGCTCCTCCTTCTCCTGCAGCTCCACGCTCGCGGCGGTGAACGCGTCATCATCACCGTCTGTATTGTCGACGTCGGATGCGTCTGCCGAATCACTCAACAAGACTTCCAAGGCCTCAAGCGCCTCGGCGCTTTGCGCCAGCAGATCAGCGACAGCCGGCTGTCGCTGAATATGCAACTCCAGATACACTTCAAGCCCACTGATGACATCCGCAAAGCGGTCATGGGATGTTGCAGGCAAGGCGCTGAATCGCCTCGCGTCCAAAGCATCTGTGTACGTCGCCACGCGCTCCATCAATAGCGCAACTTCCGGCATCGGCAAAATCTGGAGCGCCCCGGCAGACTCGCGCAAATGCGCGCTGATCGCAGCAAACTGCTCGTCCAGCTGCGTGTGCTCTAGGGCCTTTTGATAGTGTGTTTTGATGCGTTCAAGTGAGCATAATGCCTCGGTGAGCAGGCTCGCTTGCAGCTCATCCACCGACTGACTGTCGGGTGATCGGGTGCCTGGCTCAACCTCCAAGGCGTCGTCGCCGAGCAGTTGTTCACGCGAACGCACAGCGTCCTCAAGCGCGTTTTCTACCGCCAAGATATCCGTGGCAATCACCGAGAGCATACTGGCATTCTGGTCACTGCGCTCGGCATACGCGATCACGCGTGCGCGCAGCTGATCACTCAACTCCGCCACTCTGTGCATACCCAGCATCTCGAGGGTAGCAGACAGATTCTCAAGCGTATCTGGCAATGCTCCTAGACGTGCCGGATCAAACTCATCGGCGTGCGCGGCAATCTCGATTGCCGTCTTGAGTTCAGCGATTTCTGCCTTCATGCCGGCCGCAGCCGCCTCCAGCATTTTCGGGCCAGGCCCCGCCAGCACGTGTTGCGCTTGTTCGCGCAATGCCTCACTCGGCAGCAAGTCGTGCAACTTATACGCACTTTGCAATTGCAAGACGCGTTTATCAGCCGATTCCGATAAGGCCACGTAATAGAGCAGATTCTTAAACAGCTCTTTGGGCATGACCTGGTAAATCGCTTTCGATTTTAAGCGCAAGAGCTGCTGGATAAATCGTTCGACCTGACCAAACAACGACTTCACGGATGCCGTGTGCTCCAGTCCACCATCCTGCAATGAGACCAACACTGCGTTTGCCAGCTTCCAGAGTCTGGCGAGATCCGTCCCACGCGACGCACCGCGCAAACCGTCAAGCACGTTGCCGATCTCGTAGAGGCTCTGCTCAACATCCAAGTCGCGATACCATTTAAGCAACGCCTGCATCAGCGACGTGCGCGATTGCTTGAGGGTTCGCCGAAACTGTTCTTCACGCTCGGCATCCAGGCTACCGGGCGGCGACTTGCGCCGATGGGAGTAATTGGGCAAGACGATCACGGCTTCGCTCAGCAAGCGTGTCCCCCGCACCGCACGCATATCATTCAACAGTGGCAGTAAAGCCAAGGGAAAATCCGCGCTGCCGTGACGGATGTAGTCAAGATACTCGGGAAGCTTTGCACTCGCCCGCACCAGCGCCATACTGGCATCCGACTCACTGCGCACGCGCTGGTCAGCAATCGCAACCAGCAGTTTATCCAACTCACGTGCGAGCAACACTGCGCCTCGCACGCGCACCAACGAGAGCGTTCGCCCCACGTTGCGCACCTTACGCAAAAGCAGTGAAAGGCTATCCGTATTGTCCGGATCACTGACGAACTCGGCGATGTCATTTTGAATGGCATCCAGATCATCGCTGAGTTCATCAATCACTCGCAAACGATAATCCAACCCCGTCACCGAAGAACGCTCAGGCATTGCGTTGCTCGCCATCAGCCACCTCCGCAGACGGCGTTAACGCTTCCGCGTCTGGCTCAGGCTCAACGGGTTGGATCGGACTGTCAGACAACTCAGGGTGCTTTGGCAGCACAAACCCAGAGACGCTCTCGGTGAGGTTTTTTGACATTGCATGCAGCTTTTCAATGGAACCCGCAGTGTCACGCAGCTCCTCATTCGTTTGACACGCAATCTCGCTGATCACGCCCATATTGCCTGAGAGCTTAGCCGTCACATCAGCCTGTCTTGCAGATTTATCGGCGATCTCTTGAATGATGCCGGATACCGAGTGCGACACATGCTGTATTTCGCTAAGTGACTCGCCCGCTTGCTCTGCCAGCTCACTGCCCTTGACCACGCGCGTGGTACTCTGCTCCATCGACGCAATGGCCGCACGCGTATCGGCCTGAATCGTCACAATCAAACCTTCAATATCGCGTGTCGCCTCGTTCACACGCTCGGCTAAACGCTGCACTTCATCAGACACCGCCGAGAAATTCTGCTGCCCACCACGCGAGCTGGCCTGAATCGCGGCATTTAACGCCAAAAGGTTGGTGCGTTCGGCAATGTCATTCACCAGCGCTATGATGTCGCCAATCTGCTGTGAACTCTCACCGAGGCGTTTTAGGCGTTTGGCCGTGTCTTGAATCTGTTGCCGAATGTCACCCATGCCGGTCACCATCTCTGATACTGCGGCGTGACCCGACTTGGCTTGCATGACCGATTGCCCGGCGACAGTCTTTGCCTCGTCCGCGCGTGACGACATCTGCTGCATGGTGTTCGCCATGGCGGTGATGTAGTTGCTCGAGCGTCGAATTTCCCGCTCTTGCACGGCACTCGCACGAGTTAAACGCTTGGCTGTTTCGTCTGTGTGTTCGGCGGCGACGGACACATTCTCAGCAACGTGGTTGATGGTTTCGACCAAGGCGCAAATCGTATCAATTGCGTAGTTGACGGAATCAGCGATGGCGCCGGTGATGTCTTCTGTCACGGTTGCGCGCGCGCTCAAGTCGCCTTCGGCCAGATCTGTGATTTCATCCAATAAGCGCAGAATCGCGCGTTGGTTAGCAGCATTTTGCAGCTTGGAACGAGCAACCTTGTTCTCGGAATCACGCCAAAACACAATCGCGAGCAAAAACAAAAACAACAGAGAAAACAACGCAGCAACCACGCCCAATCGGAACAAGTAGTTCTGCTCGTGCTCCAACACAACGAGGCCTTTTTGCAGTTTACTGAGCAGGAGTTGTATTTCTGAGTTTTTGGCATATTGGCTGGCAAAGGTGCTTTGGGCCAAATCTTCATCCACTGGCGCAGGATCAAGCACGGCATCCAGGCGCGCTATCTCTTGCTGCATTTCTGTCGTCAGCACCGCCGCATCCGCATCGTCAATCGCACGCAGGCGCTCGACCTGATCCCTCACCTGACGCCACACATCAACGAGCCTATCGGTGTCTGCATTCGTTGGTGTGTTAGGCAGAGCGGCGATGTCCTCCCGCAAGGCAAGCAGTTGGTTCGCCAGGGTTTCCTGATCGGCCAAGACCGGTGAGTCAGGCATAATATCGCGCAGCCAGTTTCCCAGTGACGCGTTTAAGCCCGATAAGGTATCGAGCAACGACGCGTTTAAGCGCCCTGCCCGATTATCGCGTGTTGAATTGGCCACGTGCGCGAGGCGCTCAATCACGTTGCCCCAAGCGCTGTCCACCGCCGCTAGCTCGGGGGCTAACAGCGCAGGAATGGCGGGGATCTGGCGCTCGGCATCTCCGACGTTGAGTGCTTGAATGAGCGCGTTGCCTGATTCAATCCCCGCAGTTATCTGTGCGGTATTGGCGGGTTGTACGCTTTCAACCACGAGCTGTGTCGCGAGAATCCGCAGCTCAGCTGCTGCGGTTTGCATACGATGGTGTCGCCCGGTTTGCCGATTCGCTTCAACAAAGCAATAGGCTGCGGCGAGCAAGCTAAGCACTAACAATAAAAACAAAATGACGGCAGGCTTCCCGAAGCCGGCGTGTCGAGTGAGAAAGCGAAGGGATAATGTCATCGCGGGCGGACTCCTGTCGTCAGCCGGCCTTAAGGTCGCGCTTGACGTCAAGAAAGGCCCGGCTTTCGACAATCAATCGCGGATCGAGCACGGGTAATATGCGTTCACCATCGTGCACAGTATCAAGCGTATAAGGTTGTGCCGGCGCAGGCACATCGCTGGTATCTGACAAGACCTGATTGGATGAAAACTTGCGCAAGCCGAGAATTTCATCCACCAGCAAGCCGAAGGTTTCATCTTCTTTCTTGATGAGTAACAGGCGACTGTGTTCTGACACTTCGGAATTACGCCCAAATATAAAGCCCGATAAATCCGTCATCGGCACAACGCCACCGCGCACACTGCCTAAGCCCAGAAACCAGGCTTTGCAACCAGGGATCGGTGTTTGTTTAACCGTTTCTGTAATCTCAGCCAGGGTTGTGACACCGGACAAAAAGACATGTCCGCCACTGCGATAGGCCACCGCCTGCCAATTCAATGCGTCACTCATCCGCGAGTGCCGATTCCACACATTCCACCAGCTCCTTTTCAGAGACCGGTTTGACAATATAGCCGCGAGCCCCTTGGCGCAGACCCCAGATACGATCGGTCTCCTGGTCTTTGGTGGTGACTATGACGATGGGGATATCGGCGGTTTTTTCGTCCCGATGCAGTTTGCGCGTCGCCTGGAACCCGTTAATACCGGGCATGACGATATCCATCAGTATGAGGTCAGGCCGGTTCTCACGCGCCATGCGAATGCCAGTCTCACCGTCTGACGCCGTTTCGACGCTGTAGCCGTTGTGCTCAAGAATGTTCTGAAAAACATGCACCTCGGTCGGTGAATCATCAACAATCAGGATGTGCGACATTCAGGCGCTGACCTCGTCTGCCGCCGGTTGCAGATGCTGATGAATCGCCCCAAGCAGATCATCGCGCGTGAACGGTTTGGTGAGGTAAAACTGTGACCCCACAATGCGCCCGCGCGCTTTATCAAAGATGCTGTCTTTACTCGACAACAACACAATCGGGATTTTGCTGTAGCGGGCGTTGTTCTTGATGAGTGCGCAGGTCTGGTATCCGTCCAGCCTTGGCATCATGATGTCAACAAAGATGATATCTGGGTGGTGCGCGACGACTTTGGCGAGGGCTTCGTAACCATCATTTGCCGTGATGACATCGTAGCCCTCTTGCGCAAGCAGGTTCTCCGCAGATCGGCGAATCGTTTTGCTGTCATCGATGACCAGTACCCTGGCGCGCCCTGGGATCTTGTTCGCATTTGCCACGCTTAGCGGACTCCTGAATTACTCGCGGGTGGATGGTAGATGCAGATGCGCAGCGACTTTGGCCTTGAATGTCGCGCCGCCAGTATAACATGCGCGCGCCGCAAGCCAACTCGTTTCAAATCAATTCAATCGTTTACACTGATCTGTTCTGAGCAGCTTACAGCTTGAGCAACGCGACCTGCCGCGCGGCGCAGGATCACCTATAATGCCCGCATCCCCAAACGCGGCACAATCACGATGACAATCAAACTTGGCGTGGTCATGGACCCGATCGAGCAGATCAAACCCTACAAAGACAGCAGTTTTGCCATGCTGCTCGCGGCGCAAAAACGCGGCTGGGAGCTGCACTATATGCTGCCAACGGATCTGTATTTTACGGACGCCACTCCGCAGGCACGCATGTGCCCCGTATCGGTGACTGACAACACGACTGATTGGCTCACACTCGGCGAGGCCATCGAACAACCACTGACATCGCTCGACGTCATCCTGATGCGCGTCGATCCACCGTTCACCATGGACTACATTTACGCGACCTATATGCTCGAGTTCGCCGACGCGGCGGGCACCTTGGTGGTCAATCGCCCCAGCGCACTGCGCGACGTGAACGAGAAGATGTATACGGGCTGGTTCAGCGATTGCTGCCCCCCCACACTGATCAGCGCCGATGGCGAGCGTCACAAAGCGTTCTTACAAACGCATGGCGATATCATCGTCAAACCGCTCGACGGCATGGGCGGCGCATCGATATTTCGTTTGCGTGAAGACGACCCCAATATCAATGTCGTCTTAGAGAGCATGACGCAATTCAATCGCGTGCAAGTCATGTCTCAGCGCTACATTGAAGAAATCAGCGAGGGCGACAAGCGCATACTCCTGGTCAATGGCGAGCCTGTTCCCTATGCGCTGGCGCGCATCCCCGCCAAAGGTGAAACCCGAGGCAATCTTGCCGCCGGCGGACGTGGTGTGCCGGTGCCCCTGTCCGAGCGAGATCGTGAAATCTGCGCACGCGTGGCGCCAACGCTTGTCAACAAAGGGCTGCTGTTTGTCGGCCTCGATGTCATCGGCGATTACCTGACTGAAA
>DOIU01000292.1 GCA_003511825.1 Gammaproteobacteria bacterium
GTTGCTCTTCCCGGAAGGTGCGGTAGACCCTGACACCTTCGTACTGTCGATACCCATGGCTGGGCAGCAAGAGTGGCTCACGCTGTTCGTATTCATTGGCGGACTCTCCGCCGCGACGAGCATGGTGATTGTCGCCGCCATTGCGCTCTCGACGATGATCTGCAACGAACTCATCGTGCCGCTGATGCTGCGCTGGAATCTGCTGCGGTTTCGCGAGCGCGCGGACCTGACGGGTGCTCTGCTGCTCATTCGCCGCACGGCAATCATTGCCATCTTACTGTTGGCGTACCTGTACTTTAAACTCATCAGCGAATCCTACGCACTGGTATCCATCGGCCTGGTGTCTTTTGTCGCCGCTGCGCAATTCGCACCCGCGATCCTGCTTGGGATTTATTGGAAAGGCGCGAATCGACTCGGTGCACTGGCCGGCATCAGCGCAGGCTTTCTGCTGTGGTCCTATACCCTGTTCATTCCCGCACTGTCGCAATCCGGCTGGATCAGCCTAACCTTTATCGACGAAGGTCTTTGGGGGATCGCGTTGCTCAAGCCCTATGCGCTCATGGGGCTCGATGGGCTCGATCCGGTCAGCCATTCGGTGATCTGGTCGTTGCCGGTGAACGTGCTGCTGTTGGTGATCATCTCTGTCTTCACCCGCAGCAGTCCATTGGAGAAATTGCAGGCACATGCCTTTGTCGACGTGTATTCGCACAGTGATCGGCGCGGCGGTGGCGCAGGTGTCTGGCGCGGCAACGTCACGCTCCGGCAATTGCAAAGTCTCGTAGCACGCTTTATCGGCGAAGACACGGCACAGCGCGAGTTCACCGCCTACGCCAAGCAGCGGGGTATCGACCCCGACGAACTGGAGCACATGGAGTCAGGCCTGTACATTGCCAACCATGCCGAACATCTGCTCGCCAGTGTCGTGGGCGCCTCTAATGCGCGGGCAATCATCTCTGACCTCTACAAAGGGGAGCCCATCAGTATTGAAGACGTGATGGAAATCCTCACCGAAACCAGCCAGGTGGTCGAATACAGCCATATGCTGGAGCAGAAGACCCTGGAGCTTGAGAACACCTCCAGCGAGCTGCGACAGGCGAATCAGCAGCTTCAAGAGCTGGATCAGATGAAGGACGAATTCGTCTCGACCGTCAGCCACGAGCTGCGAACACCCTTAACCTCCATCCGCGCGTTCTCTGAGATTCTGGTGAATACGCCCGACATCTCAGCCGAGGAGCGCCAGAAATTTCTGCACATCATTGTGCGCGAAAGCGAGCGCTTGACTCGCCTGATCAATGACATCCTCGACATTGCCAAACTGGAGTCCGGCAAACTGCAACTTGAGCTTGCCATGACCGATCCTCGCGACATCATCCAAGAGGCGATGGATTCCGTCTCGCAGCTGTTTAGAGATCGCGACATGCAGTTGACCTGCGAATTGCCTGATTTACCCGTGAGCACCTGTGTTGACCGAGACCGCGTGCAGCAAGTGGTCATCAATATGCTCTCGAACGCGGCCAAGTTCTGCACGCCGGGTGAAGGCGCTGTCAGCGTCAGACTGAGCCAAGATGATGATCTGATTACCGTGTCCGTTGCGGATAACGGCCCTGGGATTGGGTCAGACCATCAAAACACCGTGTTTGACCGCTTCCAACAAGTTAGCGATCAGCAACGCGGCAAGCCCAAAGGCACGGGCCTCGGGCTTGCCATATCAAAACTCATCATTGAGCAGCACCAAGGCACGATACGTGTCGAGAGCGATGGCGCGACGGGCAGTTGCTTTGTCTTTGCCCTGCCAATTCGGGACTGCGACGACGAGTCGTTAGAAGGCAAACGATCCAACGACTAGAAGGGTGCGTGTTTGGGCGTCCTCGGAAAGGGTATGGCATCGCGAATATTCTCCATCCCTGTGACATAGTTGATCAAGCGCTCAAAGCCCATGCCGAAACCGGCGTGCGGGACCGTGCCGTAACGTCGCAAGTCGCGATACCAATTCAGCTCGTCGCCAATATCCATAGACGCGAGCTTGTCGTCCAGAACGCTCAAACGTTCTTCACGCTGACTACCACCAATGATTTCACCAATGCCCGGCACAAGCACATCCATCGCCGCCACGGTCTTGTCGTCATCATTCAAGCGCATATAAAACGCCTTGATGTCTTTGGGGTAATTCATCAAGACAACCGGGCGGCCCACGTGCTTTTCGGTGAGGTAACGCTCGTGTTCAGATTGCAGATCGACACCCCAGCTCACGGGGAACTCAAAGGATTCACCGCTCGCCTCTAAGATACGGATCGCGTCGCTGTATTCCATGCGCTCAAAGTCAGAGCTGACCAGACTCTCCAGCCGCGCAATAATCCCCGGCTCGATGCGCGCATCAAAGAACGCCATGTCGTCGGGGCGCTCATCCAGTACGCGGCGAAAAAGATGCTTGAGAAAGTCTTCTGCAAGATCGGCATTCTGCTGTAAATCAGCAAATGCCACCTCAGGCTCGACCATCCAAAACTCGGCCAAATGCCGGCTTGTATTTGAATTCTCGGCCCGGAAGGTCGGGCCAAAGGTGTACACGCGGCTCAGCGCAAGCGCATAGCACTCAGCATTGAGCTGCCCCGACACCGTGAGAAACGCGTCGCCACCAAAAAAGTCCTGCTCAAGATCAACCTGGCCGACGGCGTTTCGCGGCAGATTCTCAAGATCTAAAGTACTGACGCGGAACAACTCTCCCGCGCCCTCGGCATCACTGGCGGTGATAATCGGGGTATTCACCCACTGGAATCCCGCACCGTAAAAATAATCATGAATCGCGTGGGACAAGGTTGCCCGTACACGACTGATCGCCCCAAATGCATTGGTGCGCGGACGCAAGTGCGCCACAGAACGCAGAAACTCAAAGGTATGCCGTTTCTTGGCCACCGGATAGGTCTCGGGATCTTCCACCCAACCGTGCACGTCGATGTGCGTTGCCTGGACTTCAAATGCTTGCCCTTTGCCCTCCGACGCCACCAGTTCACCCGTGGCCGTCACCGCACAGTCGGCTGTCAGCTTGCGCACCTCGGTGTCGTAGTTGTCGAGTGTGTCAGGCACGACAAATTGCAGCGGATGAAACCCGGAGCCGTCATACACGGCCAGAAAGGAAATACCCGCTTTGGAATCTCTGCGCGAGCGGACCCAGCCTTGTACCGTCACGGTCTCACCAACGGGGCATCGCCCCTGAAGTAAATGCTCTGTTGTGTATTGCATGCTCTTTCTATCCCACCTTGCTCGTGTCCACATCGGGTATGGCTAATTGCGTGCCCGCGATGCCCAGCGCCAACTGCAGTAACTCGACCCAAGCGTCGCCGCTTTCGCGCCCCTTGATGAGCCGATCGATGCGTGCAGCCTGGCGCAATAACGTCAGCCACTGACGCTCGGTGTGACGATTGAGCGCCTTTCGCACCAGGGCCACGCGGTGTCGCGGCACACGGGCCTGGCGCAACGCTGTCTCTGCCGGCACACCGGCCAGCTGTTGTTGGGCAATTTGGCTAAGTTGTCGCACCTCTTGTGCCAATGACCAATGCACCAGGATTTCAGCCACGCCCTCGCCCTCCAGTACCTGCAGGATTTTACAGGCACGGCGCGCATTGCCTTCGAGTGCGGCTTGGGTTAAGTCAAACACCGAATAACGGCTGCTGTTGGCAACAGCACTCATGACTTCAGCATCGCCGATTTGTGCATCGGGGTACAACAACGCAAGCTTATCAATCTCTTGTCGCGCTGCGAGTAAATTGCCTTCTACCCGCTGTGCGATCAGGGCCTTTGCCGAGCGCGTGGCACGCAAGCCATGCTGCTGCAGTCGTTGCTCAATCCAGGCCAGCAATTCTTGCGGGTTCTTCGGCCAGGTGGTGACCGTCGCGCCCAACTTATCAGCCTTTTTGTACCAGGCACTGTTTGAAACCCCGCGCTCCAATTTGCCACCACACACAAGCAACACCATATCGTCGGGCGGCGCATCGAGGTAACGATTCAACGCCTGCGCCCACTCACGCCCAGTCTTACCGCGCGGTAAGCGCACTTCCAGCAGCTTTTTTTCCGCAAAGAGGGAGAGATTGTCAGAGGCTTGGAGGAATTCGTCACTGCTGGTGTCAATATCCACCGAATAGACGAGGCGCTCGGTATAACCCTCAGCGCGCGCCTTTTCCCGCAGCGCATCGCTGCACTCATTCACTTGTAAGGGCTCTTCACCGGTAATGACATAAACCGGCTTTAAGCCCTTACTGAGATGCTCTTTAAAACGATTCGAATATAGCTTCACGTCATACCACTTGCGCCCGACCTGGGGGTGCCGCACAATGTATCAGGATGAATTCTCGTAGACTCAGTTACCGGCCCTGGCAGGGCCCGAGCGCACGGCTGTTTCTCGCCGTCCTTTTGGTCATTCTAACATGGCTTAGCGCGCCATCGGTGCAAGCAGAGACCTGTGCAAAAGTGGTGTTTAACCGCTACTGCCTGGGGGGAGACAACGCCGACAACCTGGCACATTTACCGACCGCGCCACCCGTACAAACCGCCGCCGATGGTGAAGAGGAATTCACCTTTGAAGAGGGCGGCAAGGTGATTCGCTTGCGCGCGCGCGATGGCATCACGGTCGCTGTCAGCCGCGAAGAGCGGCCGGGTGGCTGGATTAACTACACCGCCTGGAAGGTCAAGATTGTCCGCCTGTACGGGCGCGGCACGGATCTCAGCAGCTTTCCACCCTACGCAGGTTCGCGCAGCTCCCGACTCAATGCGATCAATGCCGGTCGCGGGCACGCCGAGTTTGAATGGCCGCTTGAGGAATTCACCATCAAACTCGTCTGGGACCACCCTGACTACATCCAACTCCAGTACCTACTCGCACCGCAGCTTGACGCCGGTATTGACGCCTCTGAAGGACTGTAACGTTGCTCTACGCCACTCTCCGTAGCGCGCTGTTCAAGCTGGACGCTGAGCACGCCCACCGCATCGCTCTGAATACCTTGCAAACCACCCTGCGCGGCGCACTCGGGCGATACGTTCGCCAACGCGTGCCCGATAACCCGGTTGAGGTGATGGGGCTGACCTTTCGCAACCCGGTGGGGTTGGCAGCGGGCCTGGATAAAGACGCCGACTACCTCGATGGGCTCGGGAACCTGGGGTTCGGTTTTATTGAGGTGGGTACCGTCACGCCGCGCCCGCAACCCGGCAATCCCAAGCCGCGGCTGTTTCGATTGCCGGAACAGTCTGCCTTGATCAATCGCATGGGCTTTAACAACGCAGGCGTTGATCACTTGGTCAGCCGCATTCAACAGCGGCGCTACGACGGTGTACTTGGCATCAATATCGGCAAAAACCGCGATACACCCTTGGCATCCGCGACCAGCGACTACCTGCATTGCCTGGAAAAAGTCTACCCGTATGCAGACTATGTGACCGTCAATATCTCTTCGCCCAACACACCGGGCTTGCGCGACTTGCAACACGGTGAGATGTTGGAGGAACTGTTCCGCGCACTCAAACTCAAGCAAACAGAACTGGCGGATATGCACGGGAGCTACGTCCCTATCGCCGTCAAAATTGCACCTGACATGAGCCCCGAAGAACTGGATGCGTTTGCGCTCAGCGTGATCGAGCACAAGATCGATGCCGTGATCGCCACCAATACCACCAACGCACGCGACGGAGTCAGCGGCCTGCGCCACGCTGATGAGCAAGGCGGCCTCAGCGGCGCGCCGCTCACACGCACCAGCACACTCGTGATCAACCAACTGGGCACAACACTTGCGGGCAATGTGCCTATTATCGCGGTCGGCGGCATACTGTCTGCCGCTGACGCGCAAGCCAAGATCGACGCTGGCGCCAGTCTTGTCCAGCTCTACACCGGCTTCATCTATCAGGGGCCAGGGCTGATTCGAGAGATTGCACAGCAATTACACGGGTGAGGATAAAAACACAGCATGCACTACGACGTATTTAACGGCGACGCCGATGGCATCTGTGCGCTGCACCAGCTGCGCTTGGCCTTCCCACGCGATGCAAAGTGCATCACCGGCGTAAAGCGCGATATCAACCTGCTACGCCAAGTCGAAGGTCGTCGCGGTGACACGGTCACGGCTCTGGACATTTCCATGGAGAAAAACCACGAGGCGTTAGAACGACTGCTCGCCGACGGCGTGGCAGTGGATTACTTCGATCATCACTTTCCGGGAGAGATTCCCGACAACCCCCTGCTCATGGCACAGATCGACACCGCGAGCGATATGTGCACCGGTTTGTTGGTGAACAATCACCTGCAGGACCGCTTCAGCCCCTGGGCTGTCGTCGCGGCATTTGGCGACAACCTTTTTGAGAGCGCGCTTGCCACTGCGCGATCGCTCAACTACGACGAAGAACAACTGCGGCAACTGGAAGAACTCGGCACGCTACTGAACTACAACGGCTACGGCAGCACCACCGACGATTTATTCTTTCACCCCGAGGCGCTGTACCGCAAAGTCCAGCCCTACGAGTCGCCGTTTGATTTTATTCATGAAGACGTGGCCTTCGAAACACTCAGCAAGGGCTACGCCGACGATATGCGCCACGCCATCGGCATTTCGCCGTCTTTCTGCAATGACGATTGCGCCGTGTTTATTCTACCCAACGCTGCTTGGGCCAGGCGCGTGAGCGGCGTATACGGCAATCAGCTCGCCCGTGACTTCCCCGATCGTGGTCATGCCTTGTTGACCGAGCTGCCCGACAATGCCTATCAAGTCAGCGTGCGCGCACCGCTAAACCGCAAGTTTGGCGCCGACGATCTTTGTCGCCAGTTCCCTACCGGGGGAGGCCGCAAAGCCGCAGCTGGGATTAACCACCTGCCAGCTGATCAGATCGACGCTTTCAATGCCGCATTGCAAGCCCAGTTCGGCCGCAGTTAAGCGGCACTGCGATCAAGCACCACAACAACTGACCAACCCGTAAGCGCCATTTTTTCGGCGCTCACACGTGTCTTGCCGTTTTGTTACGGCCACAGATTCTGCGCTGAAAACCCACTGCGATTGCGGTAAACTCCCCGCCTTTTTCAGCCAAATCACAACATCACGGCTGAAGATTCAACGACTTTTCTGCGCAAGGAAACCCGCCCATGTGGTTTAGAAACCTGATGATCTACAGCTTCGCCGAAGAAGTGACCCTCGACGCTGACACACTGCAGGCACAACTCGAAAAAGCCAGCTTCTCACCCTGCGCCTCCCAAGAGATGAGCAGCTATGGCTGGACCGCCCCCATGGGCAAACTCAATGATGCTCTTCAGCACAGTGCCTCAGGCTTCACCTTACTGTGCGCCAAAAAAGAGGAGCGCATACTGCCTGCCAGCGTTGTGAGGGACTTTGTGATGGAGCGGGTCACGGCCATTGAAGAAGGTCAGATGCGCAAAGTCCGTAAAAAAGAGCGTGACGAAATCAAGGAAAACGTCCTGATGGAACTCACCCCTAAGGCGTTCACTCGCTCAAGCTTGAGCTACGGGATTCTGGCGCCTGAGCAAGGCTATTTATTACTCGATGCCGCCAGCGCACGCAAAGCCGATGAATTCACCGTACTGCTGCGCAAAACGCTTGGCAGCCTCCCGATCAAACCACTACAGGTTGCGAGTGCGCCCGCGGCATTGTTTACCGCATGGCTGGATGGCAAAGCCGACTTGCCTCCAGGCCTGGATATTGGTCACGAATGTGAACTGATCGCGGCAGACGACGAAGACGGCGGCGTGGTCCGGTGTTCCAAACAGCAGCTATTGGATTCTGAAGAAATTCGCACACACCTCAAAGCCGGAAAGCATGTCGTCAAGCTTGGCTTAAGTTGGGAAGATAGCTTGAGATTTGTGCTCGACAACGAACTGAATCTTAAAAAGCTGCGCTTCAGTGATGAGCTGCAAGAAAAGGCCGCTGATGACGGCTCAGCCGACGCGGCCGCTGAGTTCGACGCTCAATTCACGCTCGCAAGCCTTGAGTTTGCTCGCTTTGTACCGGCATTGATCGCGCTATTTGGCGGGCTTCAAGAGCCAGAAGACAAGTAGCCGAAGACACTGCTGTGCGAATAGACTATTCGTGCAGCAGCTCTTGCCCCGTCTCACCCACTTTGCAGCTGAACTGATCGCCCTCGCCGAGAGGTTTCTCTAGGGTATACCTAAAACCAACACAGCCGCTTCGCGGCGAACTCCAGGTTTGCATATTTGGCCGAAATTCGCATGCCCGTGTCTCCCCGACCTTTTCATCATTGATCAAAAAGTCCAGAGACACTGGACGATCACAGTCTCGCCTAAACGCAATTCCCGACACCTTCGTGCCATCTTGCACCCGAACAATACCGTACGTAATCGGCTGATCACTGGCGATCAGGTCCTGGCGTTGCTTAAACAGCTGCTGCGCCTTGCTATAGCAATCAATATCAAGCCGATTGCGTCGGCGAATCAACGCCACCATCGCGGGATCAACCTCCTCAATGGAACCGTAAATGGGTGCACTCCCACCTGATGTGGTTTTGGTGTTCATGAACAGTGTTTCAAACTGCACACCATAGGTGTGATTAAAAATATCCACCGATGGATCGTAGGCATCCGCCAGCCCGACAAAACCGATCAGGCTGACTGGCACACCACTGAGACACCGACTTTGCACATTCGCAAAACGATCCTCTCGGACAAATTCTTCAAGTGTGCCGGAGTAACCATAAAGCCTCACCCAATGTTCGTAGTGTGAGATCACCTGTTCGATAGGATTACGCAAGAATGTTGCGATATCCGTTAGCGGGATAATCGGGTTGTATTTGCTCAGATTGACATGACCGGTGATCATGCCGACTTCCTGCACCGCCAACGTTCGTTTCAAACCGTGCAAATCAGCTCCCGGAAACGTGAGATTTTTTACGCTGGCTGATGAATTGTCAGAGTTTTTTCCATAGTCGGAACACACGCGCCCTTGACCATAGTATCGAATGGCCGCTATACGAAAACTCGTCCCCGCCGTTTTAGGGATATGGATAAAAAACACCGGTTTCACGCCAATTTTTGCAGGTCTGGCACGTTTTTTACGCATACCGTGCTCGACCTTTTTTAGCAGTGATTTACCGTAAGCCACAGTTCTCATAGTTTTATCCTTGAATCCTGAATGCGCTGTCTAGCGCGAGATTGAGATTGTACGCCGGGTCAGGAAACAAACACTGATTCCAGCGCAGTTTCATAGCCGCCACTTCGGAGTGGAATCGTGCCAGCTTCTCAGGGGTATCTTCGTGGCCACGCGATTTTGACTCGTAGTGAAATAGGGTCGCGTAAGGGGTCCACAAGTTGCGATACCCGGCCTCCCGCACTTTTAAGCATAAATCAACATCATTAAACGCGACGCGAAAGAACTTCTCGTCCAGTCCACCGACCTCTTCAAACAGCGATTTTCGCAGTAACAAACACGCCGCAGTCACCGCCGAATAGTTTTGTACCAACATCGCACGACCGTGGTACCCAGGATCATGCTCTCCAATACCCGTCAACCCATGACCTGCGACACCGCCCAATCCCAAGACCACCCCCGCGTGTTGGACTGTGCGATCTCGGTAGAGTAACTTCGCGCCAACGCAGCCCACGTCTGGGCGCTGGGCATGCGACACCATTTCCCGCAACCAGTCCCCATCAATCACCTTGGTATCATTGTTGATCAGGCCAATCATGTCACCGCGAGCATGCCGGGCCGCAAAATTGTTGATTGCCGAGTAGTTGAATGCATCATCGTAAGCCAAGACGCGTACCTTCGGATGCGCATTGATGCTTTGGAGGTATGCCAACGTTTCAGGATCACTGCTTTGGTTATTGACCACAATGACTTCATAATGCTCGTAACGCGTTTCGCGCAATATGCTGCTGACACAGGGCTCTAGAAACTTAATATTGTCACGCGTGGGCACCAGCAGCGATACCTGGGGTGCTTCTTCGGCAATGGGATAGCGTATGCGATAGGTCTCGTGCGTGTAGCCCTGCTCAACGACCGACTCTGGCATACCCTGCACGGCCAAGTGGTCCTGCAGTGCCTGAATGCCCGATTGCGTGGCGTCTTCAGCGGAATGCGTCACCTCACGCTCTCCCTGACGCGCGTGGTAGAGAATCGCTGGAACATGATGGATGTTACTGAATCGGCAATGCGCCAACACACGCAGTAACAAATCGTACTCTCGGCCACCGGCAATGTCCGATCGAAACCCTCCCACGTCGCTGATCAGCGATCGTTCAATTGCGGTCAAATGCTGGATATAGTCACGCGAATAGAACAGATCACGGTTCCAATCCGGTTTAAAATGTGGGTGAACACGCTTACCCGCAGCGTCAATCTCGTCATGGTCGCTGTATACGATGTTTGCGCGAGAGTGCTTATTGAGAACCTTAGCAATAGCAAACAAGGCGTGAGGCGCCAAGGTGTCGCACTGACACATCCAAGAAACGTGTGCACCTTTCGCACTGTCCACGGCGAGATTCAGGCTGCGTGCATCAATGACCTCCACATCGCAATCAACGACCACGATTCGCGCATCATCTTCAGCATAGTCTGACAACGTCTCTCGCACGGCATCCGTACATGCAGCCGACACGAGTAAGCGCAATTCCCAGTGCGTGTAGACTTGCTCGACCACCGATGCGATGGCCTCACGCAGATACACTGCATTCCCAGGATGCACCGGCATAACGATTGAGAGGGTCGGCGTATGCGTAAAGCTCGCCATGCGTTCGCGCAACTGAGAGGGGTCGCCGTATCGCGGTTGCTCATAATCGGCGATCCAGTGATCGTAGCCGCGACTGTAATCCGCAGTGGTTCTCGGCTTGCAGAATGTATCCTGATACAGTGAAACCAGCAGCTGTTGATAGGGTTGCTGACGTTTTGCGGCGATCTCTCGCAACGTACGCTCGACGTCATTCGCGACAGCAAGCCGAGAAAGATCTTGTCCACGCACGCTGCGAAGGTGCGCTCGTTGATTGCTGATACGCTTCAACATTCGCCCGATAGCAAAACCTTTTGATACCGGCACAAACCGCAAGTGTCGCACATTGAAATGCGAGGACGGTGCCCGCGGCTCAAAACGGATGCGATGACATTTGTGTGTGAGCTTCACTAAGCGTTTGGCCAAACGCGCTGGCGATAAGACAACATTGACGGGTGCGTCCTCGAAGCCATTACCCGTATCAAAAAACAGCCTGCCATAGCTGGGGGGGAAATCACCCTCAAGCTCTATCTCAACCATATACCAGCCTGCAAAGAGTGCTGATGTCCGCGTCAACAGAAAAGCGGCGTCGGCATCTTGAGCGTGCCAATGGTATTCGTGAAGGGATGACCGAGCGATGCGGTTCTCAGGGACAAGCAGGTGAGCGCGCTCAGCGCCCAACGCCCCGCTCAGGTATCTCAATGCTGACATGTTGCGTGCCTTGTAATT
>DOIU01000216.1 GCA_003511825.1 Gammaproteobacteria bacterium
TATTCCGAGTATTTTTGTTTGTCTTTCACACAGCTGAAACGGGCGCATAGCAAGCTACGCAACTGTTTCTACTGTGTGAAAGACGGACAAAAAGACAAGTAAAATGGGTGGGTTATTTGTTTCCAGTTGCCTAAGGCCTCATCTCCTAATTATACTGACTTATTCTCGTTCCCGGGCAAAACGAGAAGTGCGCTCTTGAATTTAGCTATCGCTGGACTTGTTTTTTCCGCGTCTAGAAAAGCCGCCCATACGTTTTTTACTCTTTGCTTTTTTGATCAGAGCTTTATCCATAGCCGAAATATTCAGCTGTTGGCCAGCCACTCTGACTTTTTTCAATTCCTGAAAAAGTTCTTTGGGCATGCCCGCAGGCAGTTCTACTGTACTATAATTTTCTTCAATATTAATGCGAGCAATATGGTTGCCGTCTATGCCGGTTTCATTAGCGATGGCTCCGACAATGTTGCTTGGCTTAACGCCATGACTGTTGCCAACTTCAATGCGGTATAGGTCCATTTTAATATCAGAGTTTTGGTCTCTATTGCGCCTCGGTTTTCGGTCGCCTCCTCTTTCATTTCTTTCGCTGCCTCGGCCATGAGCTGGCGGTCTGCTATCAGAACGTTCCTTGCGTGACGATCTCTTAGGAAGGTCTTTAATCAGCAGGGGGGTAGTGCCTTGAGCCATCTTGGCAAGGGCTGCTGCAATATCATGCGCAGGTATGTCATGTTCAGACTGATACTGCTCAATAAGCTGGGTGTAGAAGCTTAACTCATCTGTTGCCAGTGTATCGGTGATGCGCTGTTTAAAACGAGAAATACGGGCGTTATTGATATATTCAGTTGAAGGCAGCTGCATTTCTTCAACTTTCTTCTTGGTGGCTCTTTCGATATTGCCCAGTAAGCGTCTTTCTCTAGGCGATACAAATAAAATAGCATCACCTGAGCGTCCGGCTCTGCCAGTTCTGCCTATACGATGAATATAAGATTCGGTATCGTAAGGAATGTCATAATTCACCACATGGGTAATGCGTTCGACATCAAGTCCTCTGGCGGCAACATCTGTGGCAATTAAAATATCTAATTTGCCATTTTTTAGATTGTTAATAGATCTTTCGCGCAATTGCTGGGACATGTCACCATTAATGGCGGCAGTTGAATGGCCGCGGGCTTCCAGTTTTTCTGCCAATTCTGCAGTGGCAGTTTTGGTGCGGACAAAAATAATCATCCCATCAAATTCTTCAGCTTCCAATATGCGGGTTAGGGCGTCTAGCTTATGAGTGCCGCTTACCATCCAATAGCGCTGACGAATATTATCAGCCGTCTGGGTTTTGACCTTAATGGTAACTTGTTCAGGATTGCTTAAATATTTTTGAGCAATTTTGCGGATAACTGTCGGCATGGTTGCAGAAAAAAGCGCGATTTGTCTTTTAGCTGGGATTTGTTCAAGAATCCACTCAACATCATCAATAAAGCCCATGCGCAGCATTTCATCGGCTTCGTCCAGCACTAACGTCTGCAATTTGTCGAGCATCAGCGTGCCTTTGCGCAAATGGTCCATCACACGCCCGGGTGTGCCGACGACAATTTGCGGGCCTTTGCGCAAGGATTTCAGTTGGCCGCCGTACGCCTGGCCGCCATAGATCGAGAGCACTTCCAGATTACGCATGCCCTGGGCATAGCGTGAGAAGGCCGCCGCCACTTGCAGGGCGAGTTCGCGCGTTGGCGTCAGGACCAAGGCTTGCGTGTGGCGCTTGTCCGTGTCTATTCTGCTCAGCAATGGCAGTGCAAAGGCCGCCGTCTTGCCAGTACCCGTCTGCGCCTGGCCAAGGACATCGCTGCCGGCGAGTAATGCAGGAATGCTCGCTGCTTGGATGGGCGAGGGGGTCTCGTAGCCGAGCGCGGTGAGCGTATTGAGGGCGTGCGCGGGCAAGCCGAGGTCGGCAAAGGTTGTGAGCGTGGACATGATACAGACCGGGAGAGGAAAAAGTAGCCGAGCAGTCTACCGCGATTACGCCGGTAATGCACCTTTTATAGGTGGCGAAGATGATTGTTGTGGACCGCCTCGCGAAATCGATCGACTTAGGGGTGGATTGACACCCGCGCAATAGCAACAATACTCATCACATTTAACGGGCTAGGGAGCCGCAGTGAGCATACATTATCAGATCACACCCATCGATCCGCATGCGCATCTGTTTGAGGTGCAGCTGAGCTTCGCGACGCCGCAGCGCGAGCAGGTGTTTAGCTTGCCGAATTGGATTCCCGGCAGCTATATGATCCGCGACTTCTCGCGCCATATCGTGCAGATCAGTGCTTGGTCCGGCAGCAATGAATTGCCGTTGCGCAAGCTCGATAAGAGCCACTGGCTGGTGAGCGACATCCATGATGAATTGCAGCTGATTTACCAGGTGTATGCCTGGGACTTGTCCGTGCGCGCGGCACATCTGGACGCCAGCCACGGCTTCTTCAACGGCACCAGCGTGTTCTTAACCGTTGATGGGCAAGAGGAGGCGGCCGTCACCGTCGATATCCTGCCGCCTGAGGGCGACGACTATGCGGCGTGGCAGGTGGCCACCAGCTTGCCCCAGAGTGATGTCGATGCGCGCGGGTATGGCCGTTACACCGCGGCAGATTACGACGAATTGATTGATCATCCGGTTGAGATGGGCGATTTCACGCGCGTCACCTTTGACGCCTGTGGCGTGCCCCACGAGGTCGTGCTGACAGGGCGGTTTGATGCTGATCTGGAACGCGTCTGCGCGGATTTGAAAACCATCTGCGAATACCAGATCAACTTCTTTGGTCAGCCTGCGCCGATGGATCGCTATGTGTTTCTGATCATGGTGGTCGGGGATGGCTACGGTGGGCTGGAGCATCGCGCGTCGACGAGCTTGCTGGTGTCGCGGCGGCATTTACCCGCCGTGGGCGAGGACGCCATCACGGACGACTATCTCGAGTTCCTCGGGCTGTGCAGTCACGAATACTTCCATACCTGGAACGTCAAACGGATCAAGCCCGCCGCATTCACACCTTACCAGTTGCAGCAAGAAAGCCACACGACCCAGCTTTGGGCGTTTGAAGGCATCACGTCCTATTACGATGACTTGGTGCTGGTGCGTTGCGGCCTGATTGATGCGGCCCGTTACCTCAAGGTGCTCAGCAAAACCCTCACCCGTGTCTACCGCGGTGCGGGGCGTCGCAAACAATCGGTCAGTGACTCCAGCTTCGATGCCTGGAACAAGTTCTACAAGCAGGACGAAAACGCACCGAACGCCATCGTCAGCTATTACGCCAAAGGCGCGCTGGTGGCGTTGTCGCTGGACGTCGAGCTGCGCAAGCGCAGTGATGGCCAAGTGAGCATGGACCAGCTGATGCACCGCTTGTGGCAAGACTGGCGGGAGACTGGCAACGGGCTCGCAGAGGATGCCATCGAGCGCCTGGCGGCCGAGCTGGTGGGTGAGGATATGTCAGGCTTTTTTGATCATGCCGTGCGCGGCACCGAGGACCTGCCGCTCGAAGCCTCGTTCGCGACCCTCGGCGTGGACTGCCGCTGGCGCGCGGCGGCCAGCCTCACTGATATGGGTGGTGAAGCCAAGACGTTTGATCGTCCGCCATTATCCCTGGGTATGCGTTACAAAGCGCACGATCAAGGCGTGCAACTGGTGCAGGTGTTTGAAGGAGGCGCGGCCATGCTGGCCGGCTTGTCAGCGGGTGATGTGATCGTCGCTGTCGAGCGCTACGCGATGAGTGTGAAGCAGCTTGAGCGGCTGCAGCAGCGCAAGCGGGCAGGTGACGCGCTGGCAGTCCATTTCTTCCGCCATGGTGAGTTGCGCGAAGCGACGCTGGTGTTGCAGGCCGCAGAAGAAGATACTTGCTATCTCGTCGCTCGCGATGACGCAAGCGATGCCATGGCTGCTTGGCTGGGGTCGCGTCAGCCCGAGGCGTAACCATGAATCGCGACGACATCATCAGCCAAGTCAAAGCGCCGTGGCGCGAAACCCTCCTGCTGGACGTGTTCCCCGAGCTGCCGTCGACCAATCAATACCTGGGGGTCGCACCCGCCCATGTCTGCA
>DOIU01000182.1 GCA_003511825.1 Gammaproteobacteria bacterium
CAAGCAGCATTTTCTGAGATTCAAACGCAGGCGCAACAAGGGCGCCTTCTGCAGGAAGGGATGCGGGTGGTGATCGCCGGCGAACCCAATGTGGGTAAGTCCAGTTTGCTCAATTCTCTGACCGGCAGTGACAGTGCCATTGTCGCGGATATCCCGGGCACGACGCGCGACATACTCACCGAGCAGATACATATTGATGGCATGCCGTTGCATATTATTGATACTGCCGGTTTGCGAGAGAGCGATGATCCGGTTGAGCAAGAGGGCATCAGGCGCGCCCGCGCACAAATGGATCAAGCCGATCGGGTATTGGTGTTGTCCGCCCACGGTGAAGCGTCGGCACAACGGCCGGCGGGGTTGCGCACGGACATCCCGCTCGATTTTGTGGTCAACAAAATTGATCTCCAAGGACAGGCCGCCAAATTGGAAGAAACCAATGCAGGTGTGCGCATTTATCTCTCGGCGAAAACGCACGTGGGTGTCGACTTGCTGAAGTCACACCTCAAGCGTTGCATGGGTTTTGATGCCTCGCTGGAAGGGACGTTTATTGCGCGTCGTCGTCACTTGAATGCACTCGCGACGACGGCCACCCATGTTGATCGGGCGTTGTCTCAGCTGCGCACGGCGCGGGCAGGGGAGTTATGCGCTGAAGAACTGCGCTATGCCCAAGAGGCCTTGAATGAAATCACCGGAGAGTTCACCAGTGATGATCTGCTTGGCGAAATCTTTAAGAATTTTTGTATTGGAAAATAAACCCGGTAAAGTGTTGCCATGATGTACTGTAATCAATTTGATGTGATTGTGGTTGGCGGCGGTCACGCAGGCACGGAAGCGGCCCTGGCAGCGGCGCGTATGGGTGCATCCACCTTATTGCTCACCCACAATATTGAAACACTGGGCCAGATGAGCTGCAATCCGGCCATTGGTGGGATTGGTAAAGGCCATTTGGTGAAAGAAATCGATGCCCTCGACGGCGCTATGGCGCGCGCCGCAGATCGGGCGGGCATTCATTTCCGTACGCTGAATAGTCGCAAAGGGCCAGCGGTACGTGCTACGCGTGCGCAAGCGGATCGTGCGCTTTACAAACAAGCGATTCGGGCCATGCTCGAGAACCAAGAGAACCTGACACTGTTCCAGCAAGGTGTCGACGACATCCTCGTCGCGCAAGATCAGGTGCGTGGTGTGATCACGCAAATGGGGCTGGAGTTTTTTGCGCCTACTGTCGTGCTGACGGCCGGTACTTTTCTCGCGGGCAAAATCCATGTCGGTATGTCTCATATGCCGGGTGGGCGCGCAGGCGATCCCCCTTCGCAACAGCTGGCGCAACGATTGCGGGAATTGCCCCTACAGGTTGAACGCCTCAAGACCGGCACGCCGCCGCGTATTGATGGGCGAACGATTGATTACAGCGAGCTAGATGTGCAGCCTGGTGATGCGCCGAGGCCAGTATTTTCTTACTTGGGTTGCCACGCTGATCATCCCGAGCAAACAGTCTGTCATATCACTCACACCAACGAACAGACGCACGAAATCATTCGTGGCGGCTTGGATCGCTCGCCGTTGTTCAGCGGCACCATTGAGGGGGTAGGGCCACGTTATTGCCCGTCCATTGAAGACAAGGTGGTGCGGTTTGCCGAGAAAAACAGCCACCAGATTTTCATTGAACCCGAAGGTCTGAACACGCCCGAGATTTACCCAAACGGCATTTCAACGAGTTTGCCCTTTGACGTGCAGTATGCTTATGTACGTTCAATCAAAGGCTTTGAAAACGCACATATTACAAGGCCTGGATATGCGATTGAGTACGACTTTTTTGATCCACGCGGGTTGACTGCGTCACTGGAAACTCGGTGTATCTCAGGTTTATTCTTTGCGGGCCAGATCAATGGCACCACCGGGTATGAAGAAGCCGGCGCCCAGGGGTTGCTCGCAGGTGCTAATGCCGCGCTCAAAGTGCAAGACAAAGACCCGTGGTCGCCCGAGCGCCATGAGGCGTACGTGGGTGTGTTGGTCACAGACCTGATCACTCGCGGTACCAATGAACCGTACCGTATGTTTACCAGTCGGGCGGAATACCGATTGCTGTTGCGCGAGGACAATGCCGATGCCCGCCTGACCGAAACCGGTCATCGCCTTGGTTTGGTCGGTGAAGACCGCTGGCGTGCCTTTGGTGAAAAACAAGAAGCGGTGGCACGCCTTGGCGAAGCGTTGAAAGACACCTGGATTCGTCCTGGCACCCAAGCGGCTGACGCCTTAGAGCAAGTGACCAAAACGTCACTCTCGCGCGAGAAACGCGGTGATGAACTACTGAAGATGCCAGAAGTCGGGTTGCGAGATTTGCAGGCAATCTGCGGTTTTTCAGAATGCTATGACGACGCGGTGATGGACCAGGTTGAGATTCAAACCAAATATGCCGGGTACGTTGATCGCCAGAAAGATGAGATCGAGCGTGCGGCAAAGCAACTTAACAAAGCGATTCCAGCCGATCTTGATTACGGGTCTGTTACTGGGCTATCCAGTGAAGTGCGTCAGAAGCTCGTTGATCAAAAACCCGCGACGATTGGTCACGCATCGCGCATCCCAGGCATGACGCCTGCGGCGGTCTCTTTGCTGTTGGTGCATCTGAAAAAGCATGGCATGAAGCAGCAACTTCACGGATGAGTTTGCGCGCATCCTTGTGCGCCGGGCTGGCGTACCAGTCCGTGCGTTTAGAAGAACCAGTGATCAGTCGGTTGCTGGATTTCGTGGCGTTACTCGACAAGTGGAATCGCGTCTACAACCTGACAGCGGTGCGTGATCCCGAGGTGATGATTTCCCGGCATATTCTCGATAGCTTGAGCATTCTGCCGTTTGTGAAAGACGGCGACCGCGTGGCGGATCTCGGCAGTGGCGGCGGCTTGCCCGGTATTCCGCTGGCCATAGCATCACCTAACGTGCACGTCACTCTGATTGACAGTAATAACAAAAAAACCCGGTTCTTGCGGCACGCCGCCGCCACCTTGGATTTAGACAATGTGGCTGTCATTCATAATCGCATCGAGCGAGTGCAGGTGGACAAACCCTTTTCGTGCTTGATGGCGCGCGCGTTTGCGTCGCCCGATAAAATTGTTCATCTCGCGGGACATTTGTGCGCACAACAGGGCCGTCTGGTGCTGATGGCCGGGCAGTTAGAGGGCCTGGATCTTACGCAAACTCCGGGTTTTAGCCTGTGTTCAACAACGTCTGTGACGGTTTACGGCGAAGATGCTAGCCGACACGTGCTTGTCTTCGTGCGTAATTAGTCAATTGCTTGCTTGCGGGTATTTGTATTCGCGCTGGATAAAACTAGAATTACCCCTTAAACCTATGCACACGAGTCAGTGACCGCTATGAGCAAGATTATCGCCGTTGCCAATCAGAAGGGAGGCGTCGGAAAAACCACAACCAGCGTGAATCTTGCCGCTGCCTTGTCTGTAATGCAACAACGGGTACTGTTGGTTGACCTTGACCCTCAGGGCAATGCGACCATGGGGGCGGGTTTGGACAAGTACACCCTGGAACGCACCGTGTGCGAGGTGTTGCTTGACGAAGAAACCTTGAGCGATACCTTGTTGCGCAGTGACGATGCCAACTTTGATGTCTTGCCAGCGAATGCCGATCTGACGGCTGCCGAAGTCAGCTTGATGGACAAGCTGGCACGCGAGCAACGTCTGCGCAACGCGCTGCAACCCGTGCGCGATAATTACGACTACATCTTTGTCGATTGCCCGCCCTCGCTCAACATACTCACCCTCAATGCGTTTGTCGCGGCAGACAGTGTCTTGATTCCCATCCAGTGTGAATACTATGCCCTGGAGGGATTATCGGCGTTGATGAAAACCGTTGACGATGTGCGACGCACGGTGAATCCGACCTTAAAGATCGACGGCTTGTTGCGCACCATGTTTGACGGGCGCAATAATCTCGGCAATGAGGTCAGTCAGCAATTGGCGCAGCACTTTGGTGACAAAGTCTATCGCACCATCATTCCGCGTAACGTGCGCCTGGCGGAGGCGCCCAGTCACGGACAGTCCATTGTCCAATATGACAAGGCGTCGCGCGGGGCGCTGGCCTATTTAGCCCTGGCCGGGGAAATCATTCGCAAAGCCGCCAAGAAGAATGCGGGTCGCGTGGCCGAGCCAGCCTAGTCGCCGTCGGAGGCACAAAGCATGTCAAAATCAAAAAAACGCGGCCTTGGAAGAGGTTTGGATGCACTGTTGGGGGGCGCGGATACAGCGGTTCTAGACGCTGAGCCAGAGGCTTCCGAATCCTCGGTATCCACCGGCACTGCGGTAGTCGCAGATGACGGGCAGCTCGCCAGCGATAATGTGCCAGATCGCAAAGGTTTGAAGCAGGTCGCCATTGATCAAATCCAACGCGGTAGTTACCAGCCACGTCGCCACTTTGAACCCGAGGCACTGCAAGAACTCGCGGATTCTCTTAGCACGCAAGGTATGGTGCAGCCGGTGGTGCTGCGTCCGCGGGCAGAGGGTTACGAACTGATTGCCGGTGAGCGGCGTTGGCGCGCGGCGCAACTGGCGGGTATGGCGACCATACCCGCAGTCGTCCGTGAATATTCTGATGCTGACGCTGCCGCAGTTGCATTAATTGAGAACATCCAGCGCGAAGATCTGAATCCACTCGAAGAAGCTGCGGCACTGCAACGGTTGCAAGCCGAGTTTGGCATGAGCCACAAAGCCGTAGCGGAGGCGGTCGGGCGTTCTCGGACAGCCGTGACCAATCTACTGCGTCTGTTGGATTTGCACGATGACGTCAAGAAAATGGTCGATGAGCGTAGCCTGGATATGGGACATGCGCGTGCGCTACTTGGCGCTGATCTTGCTGACCAATACACCTTGGCAAAAATGGTGGTTGATCGTGGATTGTCAGTGAGAGCGACAGAGGCACTGGTCAAAAACTATCGAAGTGGAGCGTCATCACGTCAAGAAACCAAAGCCACGATGACCAAGGACCCCGATATTCAAGCCCTCGAGTTGCGATTAAGTGATACCTTGGGTTCACAGGTTTTGTTCAAACATAAACCTAACGGGGGCGGCAAGCTGGAGATCAGTTATGCGTCGCTGGATGAGCTCGAAGGCATTCTCGAACATATCCGCTGATCGCTTTTTTTGAATAAACACTATTCAAATAAGCAATTCTCTGATCGCACCAGCGCTGTGCAAAGGTGTTGGCGATAAGCTGCTGAATAAAGCTGCATTTATCGATTTAGCAAGTAAATTCTCGGTCTTTTTTCAAGCGCTTCATCGGCTTCGCCACTTGACCCAATATAGCGCCAACCTTATACTGCGCCATCGCGAAACCGCCCCCTGATATGAACAGTCCCGACAGATGACTGTGGGCAAAGCACGGGTTCAAGTCATACCAGGTTGTGCATGGCAAAGGTCTTTAAGAACAGATTGCTGGTACGCCGACTGGTCTTGACGCAGTTATTGGCGGTCGTGGTAACACCTCTGTTGTTCATCCTCTCAAGTGGGGTGGCGGCATACTCGGCATTGGTAGGCGCTCTCATTTACTTCGTGCCGAATTTGTATTTTGTATACCGCGCATTTAAGTTCAGCGGTGCGAGATCAGCGAAGAAAATTCTTCGCTCTTTTTACGCGGGCGAATCGGTAAAACTGCTGCTCAGTGCGGCTTTTTTTGCGATGACGTTCGCCTTGGTAAAGCCGCTCGACGTTTTGGCATTGTTCACAGGTTTTATCGCCGTACAGGCAAGCAGCTGGTTGACCCCTTGGTTGACTGCGGGCAAAAACACTTAACATAACAAGTAACAAGACCGATACTATGGCCACTGATACGGAAACACTCACTGCTTCTGGCTACATCCAACATCACCTTCAGAATTTGACCTTTGGCGTCCATCCCGAAAACGGTTTGAGCATTGCTCATGGCGCCAAAGAAGCACAAGAAATGGGGTTCTGGGCAATTCATCTGGATTCCATGTTTTGGTCGATTTTGTTGGGCGCGTTTTTTATCTGGCTGTTTAAAAAAGGTGCAGAACGCGCGACCTCCGGTGTACCAGGACCGCTGCAAAATTTTGTTGAAATATTGGTCGACTTTGCTGATGGCAGCGTTAAAGAAACGTTTCATGGCAAAAACGACTTGATCGGCCCACTGGCGTTAACCATCGCCGTTTGGGTCTTTCTGATGAACTTGATGGATCTGGTGCCGGTTGATTGGATCCCCGCCTTGGCCACGGCCATTGGCATCCCTTACATGAAGGTCGTACCGACCACAGATGTGAATGTCACATTGGGTATGTCATTGTCGGTCTTCTTCTTAATCATTTATTACAGCCTCAAGATTAAAGGCGTGAGCGGATTTGCCGCCGAGCTTGCCCTGCAACCCTTCAGCAGTGACAACAAAGCTGTTAAGTTCCTCTTCATTCCCGTGAACTTGCTGCTCGAAGGTGTGGGTTTAATCGCCAAGCCGATTTCATTGGCACTGCGATTGTTCGGTAACCTCTACGCCGGTGAGTTGATCTTTATCTTGATCGCACTGCTGCCGTTTTACGTGCAGTGGATGCTGTCGGTACCCTGGGCCATATTCCACATTCTCGTGATTGTGCTCCAGGCGTTTATCTTCATGATGCTGACAATCGTCTATCTCAGTATGGCGCACGAGCATCACTAATTCTTTTGGTTTTCTAGTTTACTTTTATACAACATAATCAGGAGTTGAAATGGAAACTGTAGTAGGTATGACAGCTATCGCTGTTGCTCTGTTGATCGGTATGGGTGCTCTGGGTACAGCTATCGGTTTTGGTTTGCTCGGCGGTCGTTTTCTGGAAGGTGCTGCACGTCAGCCCGAAATGGTTCCAATGCTCCAGGTCAAAATGTTCATTGTTGCGGGTCTGTTGGACGCAGTAACCATGATTGGCGTGGGTATCGCTCTGTTCTTCACGTTTGCTAATCCCTTCGTTGGCCAGATTGCCGGTTAATCTCGGTTATACCAAACCGTTTTTTAACCCAGCAAAATAGCAGGAGAATTAGGCGTGAACCTTAATTTGACATTAATCGGTCAGGCAATTTCCTTCGCTATTTTCGTGGTTTTCTGCATGAAATACGTATGGCCGCCGATTATCAGCGCCATGCGAGAGCGGCAGGCAAAAATTGCCCAAGGTTTGGCGGATGCCGAGCAGGGTGAACAACGCCGAGCCGAGGCTGAGCAGGAAATCACAGGATTGCTACAAGATGCCAAAACGCAGGCGGCCGAGATTATTTCTCAGGCTCAGAAGCGTAGCAACGAAATAGTCGAAGAAGCAAAAGACGCTGCACGTACTGAGGGCGATCGCATTAAAGTCGCGGCTCAGGCAGAGATCGAACAAGAAGTCGTTCGAGCAAAAGAAGATCTACGTAAGCAGGTGGGAACCATCGCACTCACGGGTGCTGAGAAAATTCTCAATGCTGAAGTAAATCCGAAGGCTCATGACAAGATTCTTGACGAACTCATCGCGCAAATCTAACGGGTGATTCCCGATGTCTGAACTAACCACGATGGCCCGCCCCTACGCGCGCGCGGTCTTCGAACTGGCTCGCGATAGCAAGAGCTTGGATGTCTGGTCTGACAGCTTGCAGTATTTGGCAGCAGTTGTTTCTGACCCGGCCATGACCGCTTTATTGGATACGCCGCAGCTAACACATCAGCAGCGTGCCTCTACCATTGAAGATATTTGTGGCGAGCAGCTCGATGAGAGCGGGCGCAATTTCGTCAGACTGATCGCTGAAAACGGCCGAGTTGACTTAATGGGCGATATCCAAGCCCTGTTTGAGGAATACCGGTCCGAAGCTCAGGGATCTATTGAAGCGACAGTCATTTCCGCAAGTGCACTCAACGAAGAGCAGACCCAAAAGATCGCAGATGCGCTCAGTAAGCGTTTGGAGCGACAGGTCAATGTCGTCAGCTCTATTGATCCGGATCTCATAGCTGGCGCCATAATTAGAGCCGGTGATCTGGTCATAGATGGCTCCCTTAAGGGCAGACTGCAGAATCTGACGCAGCAGGTCTCCGTTTAATCGCGCTATACGGTGTCAGTATAGATTTAGAGGATTAAAACACATGCAACTTAACCCATCTGAGATCAGTGATCTGATCAAGAAGCGAATAGAAAGCTTCGAAGCCGACGCGCAAGCGCGTACAGAGGGTACCATCGTCTCTGTAACAGACGGTATCGTAAGAATTCACGGGCTTGGCGATGTTATGTCAGGCGAAATGATTAAATTTTCCAACGGCGCTTTCGGTCTGGCCTTGAACCTCGAAAGAGATTCAGTGGGTGCGGTCGTACTGGGAGACTACAAAGGGATTTCAGAGGGCGACACCGCAGAGTGTACCGGCCGTATTCTGGAAGTTCCCGTAGGTAATGGTTTGTTGGGCCGTGTCGTCAACTCTCTCGGTGAGTCGATCGACGGTAAAGGCGCTGTCGAGAGTGACACGTTCTCACCCGTTGAACAAATTGCACCGGGCGTTATCGAGCGGAAGTCGGTTGACCAGCCACTCGAAACCGGTATCAAAGCACTCGATTCTATGGTGCCGGTCGGTCGTGGCCAACGCGAACTGATCATCGGTGACCGCCAAACCGGTAAGACCGCTGTCGCGATCGACACCATCATCAACCAAAAAGGCAAGAACTGTAAGTGTATCTACGTCGCTGTTGGCCAAAAGGCCTCGTCAGTGGCAAACGTCGTACATCGCTTGGAAGAGCATGGCGCGATGGATTACACCATTGTTGTTGCTGCAAACGCCTCCGACCCCGCTTCTATGCAATACCTGGCTCCTTATGCCGGTTGTGCAATGGGTGAGTACTTTCGCGATCGCGGTGAAGACGCACTGATCATTTACGATGATTTGACCAAGCAAGCATGGGCTTATCGCCAAGTCTCTCTGTTGCTGCGTCGTCCGCCGGGTCGAGAAGCCTATCCGGGTGACGTTTTCTACCTCCATTCTCGCCTGCTTGAGCGTGCCGCGCGTGTTAACGAAGAGTACGTGGAGCGTTTCACCAATGGCGAAGTCAAGGGTAAAACCGGTTCACTCACGGCCTTGCCGATCATCGAGACACAAGAAGGTGACGTATCGGCGTTCGTACCGACCAACGTTATCTCGATTACGGATGGTCAGATCTTCCTTGAGACCGACCTCTTCAACTCTGGTATACGTCCTGCGATTAACGCTGGTCTTTCTGTATCGCGCGTGGGTGGGGCTGCTCAAACCAAGATCATCAAGAAGCTGGGTGGCGGTGTCCGTCTTGACCTTGCGCAGTATCGTGAACTCGCAGCCTTCTCGCAATTTGCTTCCGATCTTGACGAAGCGACCCGCAAGCAGTTAGAGCGCGGTGAGCGCGTTACCGAACTGATGAAGCAGGCCCAATACTCGCCGCTGTCCACAGCGGAAATGGCTTTCTCATTGTTGGCGGCCAACGAAGGCTTCCTCGATGACGTGCCCGCGAACAAGGTTGTTGATTTTGAAGCTGCGATGCTGAGTTATGTGCGTTCTGAGCAAAGTGAGCTGATCGCCAGCATCAATGAGTCCGGTGATTTTAACGACGACATAGCTGCCGCAATGAAAAAGGCGCTGGAAACGTTTAAATCCAACAACACCTGGTAGGCGGGGGAGTGTCTTATGGCAGGCGCTAAAGAGATACGCGGCCAGATCAAAAGTATTCAGAATACGAAAAAGATCACCAAAGCCATGGAAATGG
>DOIU01000440.1 GCA_003511825.1 Gammaproteobacteria bacterium
CCGGCCCCGCCATTGCCGTAGAGCGTGCTTGAACCACTCACGATTTCTAATCGGTCAATCACAGAAGCATGCAGGGAGCGAATATCTGTCCGACCATTTCTCAGCGTTGTGGTGATAGGTACGCCGTCGATAAATACCGACGGAATGCGACCTCGCAGCGTTTGATCAACGTTACTGGCTGACGTCTGAGACCCCGATGGACTGAACCCAGGGACGTAATTGCCGAGTACAGAGCCCAAATCGCTGTTCACGGCAGAGAAGGCGTCGAACTCATCCTTTTCAATGATCCTGACCGTGCCAGGGAACAGTTCGATCGCATCAGGCAGTCGGCTCGTACCGCGCACAACAGTCACCTCGCCAACGCGCAGGATACCGTCTTCATCAATGACATTCTGCATGTGTTGAAGATCCTCGGGTGCCGCTTTTTCCGACTCGCGTTGAGTAATATGGACGCCGCCACTGTCAGTCAGCGTCGCAATCAGTCCTGTGCCCTCGAAGGCCATTGCCAGCGCTTGCTCTACCGTGAGGTTTCCCGAAATTGCAGGGGCAGTGAGATTGTCAACAATCTCGTCAGATACAATCACCGGGACCTTGAATTGCATCGATATCGCCGTAATGGTCTCTCGCAGCGATCTCTGCGGCAGATTGATTTGCTGTGGCACCGAGCCTGTGCTCTGCGACTGGGCGGTAGCCGGCGTCACACTGATCAGCAGAGCGAGGGAAGATGTTGCTGCTATTAGCGCCGCTTTTCTTAGGGTGACTAATTTCGAATTGACAGTTGTCACGAGTAGACCTCAAGTTATCATTTGCGAATGCCTATCAATCGCAATTCTATCTTGAAGACCCGCTGACGAAGTGTTTGTCCCAGATTTTCTGAATTTTTTTAAGGCACGGAATCAGCGGCGCTGAGGCTGAGCCGTGATAATGATATTATTGGATGCGTCTCGTTGAACGTCGACGGCAAAACTCATCGCGATAAGCTCCAGCATCCGGTCAATATCAGCCGTATCGAACGATGCCGTTATCCTTGACGCTGAAAGTCCTTCCGCGTCCGCCATCACAACGATGTCCTGCTTATAATATCGATCAATGTCTGCGAGCAGCTCTGCCAAGGTTGCGCCGTGATATACAAGCAGCGACTCCGTCCAGGCTCCCACCTGTTCTGGCGCGATGGGTTGAATTTCCCCCGGCCCTTCAGCCTGGTAAGCGGCTATCTGTTCACCCGCGCTGAGCGTTTTGGTGCTGCTCACCGATGTTGAGCGACCGCCGACAAACACTGGCGATGCCACACGAACACTGCCTTCAGAGACTGCAACCCGTGTAATACCACCATTGCTGCGCACATCAAACTGTGTGCCGAGCACGATAGCCGTGACATCGCCTGCGTTTACCGAGAATGTTCGGGCAGGATCGTGGACGACGTTGAACAGTGCGGCACCGTTTTTTAATACAACCTCGCGATATTCTGGGGATATTGAAGTCTCAATGGTCGTTTTAGGGCCCAGGGTCGCCTTAGAACCATCAGCTAACGCAACCGTGGTAGTTTGAGCCGTATCGGTTGTGTATACGTTCACTTCAGCAGGCGAGAGAGGAGAGGGCGAATGGCCACGGCCAATCAAGGTAACAGCGATCATGACCATGACGCCGATCATCGCAGCCGTCGGTATCACGCGTGTCATCTTGCGCGAATCTACGCAGTCGACGAGCGCAGTTTTTGCCGTATACCATCGTTCTCTCAAGGTCGGCGCAAGCAGATCATCAGCAATGTCTGACACGGCAAGCTGGTCGTAAGCCGCCCATATCGTCACCGCTCGATCGTAAGCGTGTTCATTGCGTGTATCGGCATTCAGCCAATCCTGAAATGCTGCCTGGACTTCGTCACTGACAACAGGCGCAGCCATCTTCTCCCGCCACTCATGCGCCATTTGAACACGGCGTTCCAAACCGGTATGGCTGTTGTCAGAGATCATTGTCATGAGGGTGTCTCAGCGCGCATTTGCAAATAGACATCGATTTCAATCCCTGCCTTGACAACCTCGCGGTGCGCGGTAGATTTCGAAATCCCTAATGTTTTGGCCGTTTCGGCGATCGAGAGCGCCTCAACCTTGTGCAACAAAAAACTGCGGCGGCGACGCGTTGGCATCTGTCGAAGCACCTCATCAATGCACTGCAGTTGCTCTTTGGCATGCAATAAGCGTTCTGGCGTGGCCTCATCCCGGTGCTGAGCAAAAAACAGATTTTCGATCTCGAAATCGTAACTTGCCCGCGTTTGCATCGCGCGTTTTTCATTCAAGGTAAGGTTACGCGCCGTTCTCCATAAGAAGCTTCTGACATCGCGAATATCGGCGAGATTGCCACGCTCTATCAGTTTTTGAAACGCAATCTGCGTGATATCTTCGGGCTCGGGAGGTCCATCGCCGAAGGTTCTTCTCAATCCATTAATGATGTGTTTCGCATGCGCCTGATACAGTGTACGTAGTCGGGCCACATAATCATGTTTGTGTCGATTGGTATTACACGATTTACTGGTGGACTTTTCGGAATCCATACGTCGAGGGGAACTTGACTAGCTGTGCTCCCGATTCGTAGTACCCTGACCACCATCGGTAACCCAAAAACCCGGCCACTATAACCGTGTTGGCAGGCATTATCAAAGCCACCCGCCTCCCACAAGCCACCGTATCTCAAACACAACACACCAACGCGGCCTTGCAGAACGTTCAGCGCCGAGCCCTACATAGTCCCGATTGATAACACACGCCGCGACGCTACTCAGACATGATCATGGCTTTATAAGGCCCAACCATCCGTGTCTTCGACGGGTGCGAAATCATACAAATCTGATGCGGTGACGCTGCCCTCTGCCGCATCAACACGGCTCAAAGTAATCGATGATCAGCTGCAAACTCCGGCTGCCGCGAAAGTCGTTCACATCCAGGCGATAAACCACATGCAAAGACCCACTTGGCAGCACACCCTCGTGCTGATGAAACGCGATGGCGTCCACGGCCTGCGCGTGTCCCGAGGGCATAAGCCGCATTTTAAGATGCTTGCCACCGACCACCCGCACCTGCTCCACCGCAAATTCGCCGTCAAAACTGGGCGCGGCAAAGCCTTGACCCCACGGTGCCAAAAAACGCAGCTGCTCGGCCCGCACCAGCGTCATCGTCTTTTCGGTTAATTCACCGTCGGTGAGGAACTCACGGTGACAGGCGACGCCCTGCAGGCGCGTCGCCACTTCAGCTTCAAATGCGGCTGAGAAGCGATCGAGCTGCGATGCGTCCAGCGTTAAACCGGCAGCCATGGCATGGCCACCGAATTTCTGCACCAGCCCGGGTTGTGCGCTGGCGACGGCGTCTAAGGCATCACGCAAATGCACACCGGGGATGGATCGGCCGCTGCCTTTCAGGCGTTGTTCACCGTCGCTGGCAAACACAATCACGGGCCGGTACAGCGCATCTTTCAGGCGGCTGGCCAGTATGCCAATGACCCCCTGATGCCAATGCGGCTCAAACAGACACAGCGCTGCCGAGGCTTAT
>DOIU01000222.1 GCA_003511825.1 Gammaproteobacteria bacterium
CAATGAGCCGGCGGCCCATGGCGACGCCGTCTACCAGGGACGCTTCCCCGTCGGCGTCGTCTCCAGCGCAGCGTCATCGCCCTTAATGGGCAAACAAATCGCGCTGTGTCGGCTTGCCCCCGAGTTTTCCAAAGCCGGCACAGCACTGGAAATCGGCAAACTCGATGGCCATCAAAAACGCTTGGCAGGCACGGTTACCCGCCTGCCTTTTTATGATCCAGAACGCACCCGTTTGCGTTCTTAGCACGTACTGATTCATCACTAACCTCTTGAGGAGAGCATATATGTCAGCAGCAATGACCTTTTACCCGCAAGCAATCAACACCGAGTTACCCAGCATGGAAGTACAAGGCGTTAACGCCTTTCTGAAAGATGTCTCCGTGTCTGAAGATGCTGAAAAGACTATCGTCTCGGGTTTCTACCGGATGGAAAAATCAGACAAGCCCTTGGTGTACACCTACACCTACCATGAGATGAAGATCATCGTCGAAGGCGAGATGATCATCTCGGATGGCACAGGTAAAGAGGTACACGCCAAGGTGGGCGATGTCTTTTACTTCCCCAAAGGCAGTGTGATTACTTTTCAGTCACCCAGTTACGGGGTGGGTTTTTTCTGCGGGCAGCGTAAAGAGGGTGAAGCCTGAGCGCTCGGTAAAGATCAAGACAGTTGCCTCGTAAGGGGTCGGGATTTCTTGAAGGTAGCGGGTTGTTGCTGAAGAGAGTTTCGTCTTGGTGGATCGTTGGTCTGCCAAATGTTGTCAATGTCAGTTCGAGTTTGTACATGTAGGGGACCACAATGGACCAAGCACAAGCACTAGAGAAGATATCAGAGTTGCAGACTCTGATTGAAATGTCGGGCACCATCAATATGGAAGTGTTTTATTGGTGGTGCACGGGGTTAATGGTCATTATTCACGCCGGATTCTTAGCGTATGAGATGGGCGCTTCACGCCTAAAGAATGCGCTGGCGTCGGGTGTAAAAAATATTCTGGCCTTTGCCTTTATTATTCCAACCTTTTACTTTTTCGGATGGTGGATTTATCTCGCCATGTATAACGGCTTTGTGCCGGATTTTGAAGCGGGCGCTGCGGGTTTGCCCTGGGCGTCAGCCATGGGGCCCAACTTGGCTGATAATGCCAGCGGCATTTTCTGGGGCGCGTTTGTACTGTTTGCGGCCACGACGGCCTCGATCTTCTCAGGCGCGGTGATTGAGCGGATTCGCATGAGCTCATTCATTATCCCGGCGATCGTGCTCGGTTCGGTCGTTTGGATTCTCGGCGCGTCTTGGGGATGGCATCCCACCGGTTGGTTGACCGTCGATTGGGGCTTTCACGATTTCGGCGCGGCAGGCGCTGTGCACATGGTGGCCGGCTTCTTTGCACTCGGCGTGACCATCAATTTGGGCGCACGCCTGGGGCGTTTTGCTGAAGATGGCACACCACAAACCATCACTGGTCACAGTGTGCCCATGAGTATCATCGGTTTGATGCTGATTATCGTGGGCTTCTTTGGCTTTTTGGGCGGCTGCATCATCTACAGCACGGGCGCTCAGTGGACCACCATTTTTGGTACTCCGACGACCTTGTCGTCCATCAGCTTTAATACCTTGATGGCCTTCTCTGGCGGTATCATCGGTGCGTATGTCGTGACGCGTCAGCCTTTTTGGATGATGTCCGGTGCTTTGGCCGGGATATTCTCTGCGGCGCCTGGCCTTGATCTGTATTACCCACCGCTTGCATTTTTGATGGGTGTTATTGGTGGTGCTGTGGCACCCATGGCGGACAAATTCATCGCGACGCGGTTTAGAATCGACGATGCCGTTGGCGCCTTCGCGGTTCATGGGGTTGGTGGCATGATCGGGATTATCGGTCTGGGAGTTTTCAGTGGATTCCCCAATGTGATTGAGGGCGCGCCTGCGATCAGCTTTGCCGGACAATTGAAGAGTGCTGCAGTGATGGCCGCGCTGGGATTTATTCCGGGTTTTGGGCTGTCCTTTGTGATGGCAAAAATGGGTTTTCTGCGCGTACCGCCTAAAGCGGAAGAGGCAGGACTTGATTTGGTTGAAGTACCTTTGGCCGCGTATCCCGAGTCTGTGCCGGCGAAGAGTAAACCCCGAACTCCCGGTAACCCTGTTACCGCTTAATTGAGGAAATATCTTATGAATGCAAGTCCAATCTCATCTTGGGAAGGTGCTGAGGCCGTTTTCATGTTCGCAGACAGTCCCACGGCTATTATGATCATTTTGTGCTTGGCGGCTGCCGTGACTGTTGGCACCATCATCGCGTCAATCAAGCACGAGCAAGATACGTATATCGACTACAAGTAATGGTGTTAGGCTTGTTGAGGAGGAAAGACGCCGGCTTAATGCCGGCGTTTTTTTTGGTGGTGTTGCCGGCCTAGCTAGGGGTTGGTATGTGATCTGCGTCACTGCAGTGATGGTCATCTGTATAACCCGCTGTTTCGGGGCTCTGCAATGGCTGGGATGCGGTTGTGCTTTACACTTTTTAACAAAAAACTAAACTAATCATAACGCGCTAAGCCGGGCCTCTCGTCGATAATTGCAGGGTATGTTACCTATTTTTTCCATCATAAAACGCGCAGGCAGGGCCGCTATCGAGGGAATCTTGATCGCGGGCGCAGCCGGTAGTCTGGGTATCGGCGCTGCCTATTCTGCGGATGAAGGGGCAGACTGCCCACCCTCGGCGTGTGTGGAAATCGGTGCCTGGCAGTTTGCACTGGGTGTTGGGGTGGGCGTGAGAAGTAACCCACTCAACGACGGCGATGCTATCCCTCTGGTGTTATTACCACAGGTGCGCTACTACGGTGAACGTTTTTTTCTTGAGAATCTCGAAGCGGGGTGGACGATATCCGAGGGGCGCAACCTCATGGTCAACGCGTTGGTGACGCCCTCCTATGATGGGGTGTTTTTCAATCGTTGGGACCCGGGTAATGTCTTTGTCGATGTGTTTGCGAATACGGACAGTGTTGCCTCTGAAGGCGGGCAAGCGCCCACAGATGATGTGGATGCGCAAACCGAGGTTCGCGCGAGTGAATTGTCCAAGCGGCGATTCTCGTATTTGGGGGGGCTGGAGTTTTCCTATGATCTGCAGCACGGCATGATCCAGGCGCTGTTCTTGTCGGAAATCACGGGTCGACATTCGGGTAAGGAGATCCGTTTCGCGTATCAGCATCCGCTGACACCCAGAGTATCTGCCACCCTTGGCTTTACTTGGAAAGACAAAAAGCTCACCGATTACTACTATGGCATTGATCGGGACGAAGTCGGTGATGATCGGGCTGAATACCGGCCATCGGCGAGTTTTAACCCGTTTATCCGGCTATCCGCGCGGTCGCCGGGTGCAGGGAAGGGGTGGCGATTGGGGCTTGAGTGGCAACGCCTGGACACGGAGATTACGCGCAGCCCTATCGTCGACGACGATGATGTCATCACGGTTTTTTTGGGTAGGCAGATTGTATTTTGATGGCGTATCCCAAGACATCTGACCGCATCTGCAGTCAACTTACTTGCTTGCGCGCGTCTCTACGAGTCTGTCTTGCCTGCCTGTGTATCGTGTTGCTGCAGGCGAATGCCGCGTCAGCGGAGGCTGATGGCACCCGTCCAGGGCTATTTCTGTCCCCGAAAAGCTGTGTGCTAGAGGATGAGGTCAGCTGTCAGCTGCCGATTGACGTGCTGTGGTTGTTGCCGCAGGCTTGGGATGTGTGTTTGTTTATTGTGACACAGGAGGAAAACCTCGCATGCTGGGAGGACACCTTGTCACAGCGGTCCCAATACCGTTTGACGTTAGATCGCAATACACAGTTTGAGCTGCGGCGTGAAGACACGGACCGCGTGATCTTCAGCGAAACCTTTAAAGTCTATAAAAAAGTCAAAAGGTTTCGGCGTAAGCGCCGCAACCCCTGGAGTTTTTACTAGGGTTTCCCTAATGACCGATAAAAAGAAAATACTGCTCGTCGAGGATGATGAAAAGCTGGCCTCGCTGGTAAAGCAATACCTTGAGCAATCGGACTTTGATGTGTTGATTGAGGGTAGAGGAGATCGCGCCGCAGACACACTTGCACAGTTCCAGCCTGACTTATTGATCCTTGACATCATGCTGCCGGGCAAGGACGGCTTAACGTTGTGTAAAGAAGTCAGGCCAACGTTTCGCGGCCCCATATTGATGTTAACCGCCAGGGACGAAGATTTTGATCAGGTGTTGGGCTTGGAGTTCGGTGCCGACGACTACGTGATCAAACCGGCAGAGCCACGCGTGCTGCTGGCGAGGATTATGGCACTGTTGCGACGGACGCAGCGGCCGGCCGGCAGCAAACCGACAGCGCTGGACTTCGGCGATCTGCATATTGATCTCTCATCCCGAAATGTCACACTTGACGGAGAACCTATCCTGCTGTCGACCCATGAGTTTGAATTACTGGCGATTATCGCCGGACAGGCGGGGCAGATTTTAAGCCGGGATTACCTGTTCCAAACGATTTATAAACGCGAATACGATGGGTTTGATCGCAGCATGGACGTGCGCATTTCACAGCTGCGAAAAAAACTGGGCGACAGTGGCGATGAGCCACAGCGGATCAAGACCGTCTGGGGGAAGGGCTATCTCTTCGTGGCGGACGCGTGGTAGCCTCCGCCCAGCGCGGCCGCGATGAATAGCCTGTTCCTGCGTCTTTATGTCTTGATTGTGGTCTCCGTGGTGGGTATCGGCATTCTGCTGAACACGGTGTGGCAGTGGCGTGTGGATGAGCGTCTGAAGCAATCTGAGCACGAGCTGCTGGCGTCAACCATGGTGTTGCAATTGCAGCATATACCGGCCGACACGATCCCCGATGTGGTTGCGCAGATGCGGCAAACACTCGGCCTTGAGTTGTCTCTGTTGCCGGCAGGTGAGCTCCCAGAATCACTGTTCGAGGCGGGGCGTGCCGTGAGCAGCGTCTTCCTGGAAGACGGTGACCGCACAGCGGTGTACACAAAAATCCCACAAGACCCGCGCATACTGCGCCTTGGCGTGCTTGAAGACCCGCGCACCGAGCTGTACCAACTGTTTCTGTTATTGGCGTTTTACGGGCTCATCGCGATCGCGGTGTTTTACTGGATCTGGCCGCTATCGAAAGACCTCAATCGGCTGGAAAACGCACTGGCAGACTTTGACCACAGCCAGTGGGGCGCTACCGTCCGCCTGCCGCCCGGCTCGTCCATTGCCCATTTGGCCAAAGCCTATAATCGCCTGCTGGAAAAAATCAAACGGCTGATCGAAAACGAAAAAGCCATGGCGAGCGCGATTTCTCATGAACTCAGAACCCCGTTGGCGAGAATTCGCTTTGCCTTACAAATGGCGCAAGAGACTGATAATGCGACACACATTGCTCAGCAACTGGGTAGCATTGAAGAAGATGTGTCGGAGATGAATCAGCTGATCAGTGAGCTGCTGAGCTTTGCTTCGTTGGACGATACGACCTACACCGCAAAACTGGAGAAAGGGGATATAGGCACTTTGATCAATACATTGATCAATCGCCTGAGCAAGAACTTCCCGGATCACCGCATTGACTTCGAGACAGATGAGTTGACCGGCGACGTGTGGTGCGACAGTTACCTCATGGAGCGTGCCGTGCAAAATCTAGTCATTAACGCATGTAAATACGGGAAATGCGCTGTCCAAGTGTGTTTTTTTTGTACTGAGAGAGACTACTGTATTCGCGTTGAGGACGATGGCGACGGTGTGCAGCATGATATGCGTGACAAGATTTTTGACTCATTTTTCCGCATGCCAGGCACGGAAAAGTCAAAAGGTTTTGGCTTGGGGCTTGCCATCGTCAATCGTGTGATGGAACTCCATCAGGGGAGCATTCGAGTCGAAACCTCAACGCTCGGTGGTGCTTTGTTTGAGCTGTCCTGGCCGAAGCACGATTAGGCATGACGACACTACCGCTTAACCGGCGGGGTAGGGGCGGGCTTTTTTTCACTCTTCGCGCTGCTGATGATATCCTTGAGCCACGACATACCCAGATGTCACGGCGCGTGGCGGCGATCGCGGTCCACCCGTTTCACTCACCTTCCCGTTGGGTGACACCTTAACGTCGGCCAGGCACTGTCGTACTGGTGGTGCATTCATCTCTTATTACTGCTCCAGCGCGTTTTTCAGCATACCAAAATGACGTTGCTTGCGGGCGTTTGCCACGCCAGATGTGGGCCTTTGATGGGGCAATCCGGCGATCATAGGCTTTTGCAACAACCCCTTGGAAACAATCATGACTCTTTTGGCGGGTTGCCTGCGCGCGTTCGGCGGATCCACCTTCCCGGCTAAGTTGCTAATCCCAGCGCAGTATGGACACCTGCCGACAGGACGCTTTGGGTGACGTTGAGCCGCCTTGTTCGATCATCATCGTGAGCCGCGTGGGCTCTGGAGCACAGCAATGAGACTGCAAAACGCATTCGACCGATTGAGCGCTATCGGGTTAATGCAGAAATACCTGAGTCGCAGAGCGACCAGGGACGTGGCTGGCATCCGATGCAGTTGTGACGCATGAGGAAAAGTAATCCCATGTGTAACGGTGTGGTTCGCTACAGCGACTTGCTAGACGCCGCGAACACGCTGTCGACGCGACTACAGCCACTTGACGATCTTGTATCGACAACCGATACACCCACCATGCAGGGTCGTATGCTGGTGCTCGAAGTGAGGCCCTACCTTTATGCGATGGGCCACATTGGGCGGTATGTGCAAGACACAGCTCTGGTGAATGAGGTGGAAGACATCATCACGTGCAGCGTGCTTCTCGCGGGTGATGCGCAACCGATGCAAATTGAGCCGTACCCTCCCTTTCGTTTTGTCTTGAATCAGACGCAGTTGCTCTGTGTTTCGGGGAAGGCGACGTGCCGGGCGGTCTGCAAAGCCGGCAGCGAAAACACATGGGTGGGCTTTCACATTAAA
>DOIU01000291.1:0-766 GCA_003511825.1 Gammaproteobacteria bacterium
TGGACACTCGCATTGGGTAGCGATTTCAATACAGCGCTGCCCAATGGCTGGCTGTTTTTTATTAACGGTGATCTCAGCTACCGATCCAGCGCGTATGGCAATGTGGCCAATATTGCCGTCTCGGAAAACGATGCCTACACCTTGTTGGATGCCAGTATCGGGGTTGAGAAGGATGCCCTAACCTTTACGCTGACAGGCAAAAACCTGACGGATCAGTTTTACTTTGTGACCACGGCCATGAACGATGGCACCGGCGCGCCGGGTGCGCCACGAACAGTCCTGCTAGAAGCTACCTACCGATTCTAGAGGTTAGCGTGGACTGAAAGCAGGAAGCCTTTACTGCCTTCAGTCCGAGCATCACTGAGCGAGAGCGATCAATAGTCTCTGTGCGTGGTGATACGACCCATGGTGCTCTTCATGCCCCAGATACCGCGGCGCAAGCACTCGAGCTGAACGATCTGGCTGTGATCAATGAATACGTTGACGTCAATGCCGTAGTTCTTGATGTACCAGTCAAACACGTGTGGATCGGCCGCTTCGAACATCACGTTTTCCATACCGACTTTGTTCATGATCTTCGCGGCCACATCGGTGCGCCAGGGGTCGGCGTTTTCCGTGATGCCTTCAGACTCGATCATGATGATGGACGCACCGGCCTCCAGGCAAGCGTTTGCGGTATCAATCAGGATTTGTGGGTCACGAGTACCTTCAGCTTCCAGTTCCGCTTTGGAAGAATCTCCGCCCGCACCGAACTGAATGCCAATCT
>DOIU01000291.1:1099-5111 GCA_003511825.1 Gammaproteobacteria bacterium
ACTGAATGCCAATCTCAGGCTTGGCTTTCATACCGGCTTTTTGGACCTTGTCAACCAAACGCAGCAGATCGGGAATGGGCAACTGAATAAAGCCCGTGGACAGCTCGATCATGTCAAAACCGAGCTTCTTACACTCAGCAATGTAGTCATCGATATGATGCGGTGCGCGGACCAATAGGTTTTCAATCCATCCGCCGGTGGAGACATAAACGTTGTGGTCGTGGCAAATGTTGTTGATCTTCTGCACATATTCTGCGGGCATGAGCGAGAACGAACCGCCGGCGTATTTGTACCCATCGATGTGCTCGCCCATACCTTCGAGCAGTTCTCGCGTGTAGGTCGGCGGGGTCATCGCATAGTAAGGCCCACGGATTTCCGTAATGGATTTGGTGCGCGGCTTGGGGTCGCGTCCGTTCATCGGTACATAAGGGAAGGACCGGTTTTTCCAAACTTCTGATTGGGGCTTGTCAGTCATCGTTTGTATCCTCGTGTGAAAGGCGTAATGCAGCTATGGGTGATGGATGCCAGCGCGTCATCTGCTGCAATAAGACCGTCGCGTCTTGCGTGGATGGTGAATCGACTGATGCGTGATAACGTGGGAATGTGGGTGTGAATGCTGGGGAAACCCGTCAGCGGAAAGGCTGGGTTTGTCGGGCGCGACAGGATGCCGGAACGACGACTGTGTAATTCTGCAAGGTCATTCGCATGCTGTTTCAAACATCCACTCCTTGTGTTTTGCGGTCACACACAATGCAAATGAGAAGTATAATGATAATTGTTATCATTTGCTAGTGAATTTCCTCCTGCTCTCGCCGCTATCACTCACGCCCTTTACTCAGCGTCTTTCAAAACGCTCATTTTCACAAACGCTTCGTCCAGTTTTCTATGGTCTGGTTTGCCGTTATACTCCAAGATATTGACATCAAAGAACGCACGGACTTTATGGATAAAGCGGTAAAGCCCTACGCGCTGTGGGCGTTTTTAAGCGTGTGCCTGCTGGTTTCGGGACTGTACTACTACTTGTTTCGGTATGCGGGAATACCGGGTGACCCCTCCGCCGGGACCTTTCCTTCTTTTATTTTTGTGCTCAGTTTTACGGTGCTGGCTCGCCTTACGTCAACGGCTCACAATACGCTGGGGCGGGAGTTGCAATCCGGGGCTTGGCTTTTCGTCGCGCTTGTTTTTGAACCCCTGTTAGGCACCTTTGACGTCGGGGACGTTGCTGCGGCCTTGGCGGGGTATGTTGTCGCCCTTCCGCTGTCGCGCGCGATAGACCGCAACAAACCGCGAATACGCGTCGGCAAAACCTTTCATCTACTCACCCTTGCCAGTGGCCTGTTCTTTATTATCGGCTCGGATGATTTCTGTGCCGATGGCGAATGCGATCACAGCGCCGACCCCGTTTACATGAGTTACGCAGCGCTGCGTTCAGCCGTCGAACTCACTGACCCCAGACCCATCCGTGCCGGCGGCAATTTTGTACTCTATGGCGATTACCTATTGATCAATGAGCGCAATCAGGGAATCCATGTCATCGATAACCGCGATCCGGCAGTCCCTAAGGCCGTGGCTTTTATCACCGTTCCCGGCAACACCTCATTGGTCGTGCGAAATGACATTATTTTCGCTGACAGTTTTGTCGACCTTGTGGCCTTAGCGACATCGGATATGAAGACGCTGGATGAAGTCTCTCGCCAGCAAGATATCTTTCCCTACGACCCTTACCAGGCGATCGACGATGACGTTGTGCTTGGCAGCTGGGACACTGAAAAAGGTGTGGTGATTGGTTATGACTGACGCAATACGCAGACTCATCGCACTGGCAGCTATCATGGCGATAAGCGCCTGCGACGGCGAATCTTCCGGCGGCAACAATCAGGACAGCACCCAAGGCTCACGCGCGCGCTTCGCCATGATGGGCGACTTTTTATACACCATCTCGGGCGATTCGTTGCAGTTATTTGATATTAAAAATCCCGCATCTCCCAATCCATGGGCGCGGGTCCGGGTGGAATGGGATATCGAAACACTCTTCCCGTACAACACGCACTTGCTGATCGGCAGCCAGAGTGGCGTCCACATTTTTGACAACACTGACCCAGCGAACCCGGCCTATGTTACGGAGTTTACCCATGCAAGAAGTTGCGACCCGGTCGTCGCAGAGAGCAACATCGCTTACGTCACCCTGCGTTCCAATGACAACTGCACGGGCGCGATTGGCCAGATTAATCAGCTTGATATCATCGATCTGTCAGACATCACCGCACCTGCTTTGATAAAAAGCTACGCGATGCAGGCGCCAAGCGGACTCGCCATTGATGGCGGCACACTCTTTATCTGCGACTCCATTGCGGGTCTCAAGGTCTTTGACGCGAGCAATCCCGCTGCGCTGACGGTATTGGATATTCAAACTGACATTAACTGCTACGACGTTATCGCAAGCGGCGGTAGGCTCTACGTCAGCGAAGCAGATCAACTCCTGCAATTCGACTACACGCGCTTTCCAATGACGCTGGTCAGTAAACTCGCCACACGTGCGGACCCTTAACGCGCATGCACTCGCCATCGGCGATATGCAATACCGCAGAACACTACGTTGTAGGCACGTGAGCGCGTTCTAACGCGCCCGATCAAGCAATCACAGCGAAAACCCTTCAAACTCCCGCTCGTTCGCGCCGAGTATCGCCAAGATCTGGCGTTGCGCGGTGGCGAGTAAATTGCGCTGTTCTTCTTCATGCGGCAGGCTCTTGGCAATGGCGACAGCGCCCACCAATGTGGTCAGTACTGCGCGGGCTTTTTCCGAGACTGTATCGCGATCCTGTGCATCGATGGGTAGCCGGTTGAGCCGACTCAGTGCGGTGATGCGTTTCTCGATCATTTTCTTCATCGAAAAATACGAAGTCTCATACAGAGTGCGAATTTGCGGATTGGTGCTGCCGATTTCGTTCACCAGGACGCTCTCGGGGCCAGGCTTCGGCGTTTGCGCCAGTTCGCGGAGGTTGAGGTAGTCGGTGATCAGCGACATCAAGTGTTTGAGGGTAAACGGTGCTTTGGCCAAGCGCGGACGGGTGTTGTCACGCAAGGTGTCGAGGAAAGAAGCACTGAAGAGCGCTTCCTTAGACTCAAAATGCGCATAAAACGCGCCGTGCGTCATACGCGCCACAGTCATGATCTGGCTGATGGACACGCGCTCAAACCCATTGCGCAAGAACAGCTCGCGGGCGGAGTCGAGGATCTTCTGTTTGGAGCGGGCTTTGTGATCTTTACTGTAAGGCATGGGTAAAAAGGGGCCAATTCGGAATATTATCTTGATCATAATATGTCGAGCGCTAGTCTGCACGCTGGAAACATGCAGGAGTTGCGATCATGCAATCGCCCATTGTTGTGACCGGTATGGGCCTGGTCAGCCCGCTCGGCTGCGGTGTCGATGCCGTTTGGCGCCGTCTGATTGAGAGCCGCAGTGGCATTGGCCCACTGGATCGGTTTGATGCCAGTGATTTTCCCATCCAGATCGCCGGCCTGGTGCCAAGCGTCGACGATGACCCCGACGCGGGGTTTGACCCCGACCGGGTGGCCGACCGCAAGGAACGTCGCAAGCTGGATCTGTTTTCGCTCTATGCGCTGGCAGCCGCTGATGAAGCGCTCAAGCAAGCCGGCTGGCAACCCAGCACCGACGCCGAGCAACGCAGCACGGCAACGATCATCGCCACCGGTATCGGTGGCTTCCCGACCATTACCGAATCGCACAATACGCTGCTGAATCGTGGTCATCGACGGATCTCGCCGTTTACCGCCCCCGCCTTCCTGGCCAATATGGCGGCCGGTCAGTTATCGATTCGTTACGGGTTTAAAGGCCCCCTCGGCTGCCCGGTCACGGCCTGCGCAGCCGGCATCCAGGCCATTGGTGATGGCATGCGTCTGATTCGCAGCGGCGAGGCGCAAGTCGCGCTGGTCGGCGGCACAGAAGCCTGTGTCGACCCGCTGTCCCTGGCGAGCTTCCATGCAATGAAAG
>DOIU01000241.1 GCA_003511825.1 Gammaproteobacteria bacterium
GGAGGCACAGGGTGTGAGTTATACCCCGGCGATTGTCTTGCGTGATCGTGGCAAAGAGCTGTTACGCCTTGAAAGTATGCTGTATCGCTATCACTTTACCGGCTTGTTGGAATATGTCGGTGAGCGACACTACGAGGCCTATCCCGAGAGTCCATTTGATTACGTGAATGCCAAGACGGAAAAGCTACTGGCTGAAGGTAAAAATGTCTCTCTGTCGGAAGAGTAAGGCGTGATGCGATGGTGTTAAACTACACTAGTCGCTTTCATTGGCTCCCAGGATAGACTTCCGTGCATAGAAAAACCCTGCGATTGATCGCCGCCGTGATGGTGGCGTTGTTGGCCGGTTGCGCCAGTAAAATGGATACGCTCGACTACGCAGACGATGCCTCCGCAACCGCTGTGATTGAATTCCCCCAGTACATCGAATTGCGCGCGCTGGACGGTGAAGCGCGCAGCCAGCCATTTACGGTCAGTTACCCCTATCAGCTCAAGGTCGCGGCGGGTGTGCATGTGATCGGGTTTCAATATCAACAAGAGTGGGGAGCGGGCGCAAGTTCGCGCTATTACAAAAGCCCGATCATGCAGCTGACTTTTACGGCGCGCGCCGGCGAGCGTTATGTCATTGATTATCCCAAGCCTGCGTATATTGATCGTCTGAATGAGGGAGAAAACTACGCGAAAACTTTTTCTGCGTGGCTACTCACTCCCGGGGGCGAGAAAATCCCTGCTAAGGCTCAGCCGAAAGGGCCGGGCATTCTCGCGCGCCTCATTGGCGGCGGTGCGGTGGCGACAGACAGTGTCCCCACGCCCGACAGCCCGGCCGCAGCTGGGCCTGTCAGTCGGCCTGGGGAAGCACGGGTCGAATCCGCGCGGCTGGATGCCTTGCAAACGCTTTGGAAAGACGCGAGCGAAGATGAGCGCAAAGCCTTTATGAACTGGTTAATCAGCGGCCAGTAGCGCGCACGCTTGGGCAAATCTGGCTCAGGTATCAATTACCCACTATGGCCATAGACGTGAATGCGGTGGCCGGAGTGCTAGCACGGGTGTGACCGATGGGTCGCACCCAGTGTCCCACCTGCCAAATTGGCAGCCTAATACAGAATAAGGTTGCTAATCTATATGATAATCATTATCATTTGTTGCTAATATTATGATGAGCAGCAGCCGCTTTGTGGGCTGTCAGCCAGGCAAGCTTTCAGGCATCGGTGTATGTGTATGTGTATGAACCACCCTAGCAGCATTGACGAAATGACCGCCATGGTCCGCTTGTTGGCTGCCAAACCTACACGTCGAGGACATGGATGATCCATCGCCTTCTACAATGGCTTTCGCGCCAGTGCTATTCGATGCCCCTGCGAGCCCCTGCGGCTCACAGCTTATCCCGAGCCTTCCTCGTGGCGTCGATGTTTGTCGGGGCCAGTTTTGCTGAGAGCAAGCCGTACGAGCGCATCGTGTCTGTGGGTGGGGCCCTTACCGAAATTATCTACGCCTTGGGCGAGCAAGATCGCATCGTCGCCGTAGACACCTCCAGTATCTATCCTCGTGAGACGCAGGCTTTACCGCGCGTGGGCTATCAACGCACGTTATCCGCAGAGGGCGTTCTGTCGAGTCAGCCTGATCTCGTGCTGGCCACGGATGCCGCTGGCCCGCAGGCTGTGCTGCAGCAATTGCAGGGTGCAGGTGTGGAGTTGGTCGCCATTCCCACTGTGCACAGTTTGCAGGGGCTGCTCGAAAAAATCCGCGATGTGTCTATGCTGCTGGGCGTCGAACCCAAGGGGCAGTCACTCATCGCGTCCATGACTGAGCAAATGGCATCGGTCGAGACGCGCATCGCCGCTGATACCGCCCCGAAAACCCGCGTTGTCTTTTTGCTCAATGTCGGCAAAGGGCCTCTGATGGTGGCAGGGCGTGAGACTGCCGCCGATGCCGTCATCACCTTATCAGGCGGCCAGAATGTGATGGGCGATAGCTTTGAGGGGTATAAGCCCGTGAGCGCCGAGGCGATGATCGCAGCGGGGCCAGAAGTGATTTTGGTGACGCACCGTACGCAAACTGCGCTGGGAGACGAAGGCCTATTAGAGGTGCCGGGTCTGAGTTTGACGCCAGCGGGCAGAGAAAAGCGGATTGTTGCCATGGACGGATTGTTGTTACTCGGCTTTACGCCACGTTTACCCGACGCTGTAGGAATGCTGCATGACTATATCCACAATAAACTATGATATCGCGAAGGATGAGGATGATACGGCGGAAATCCCGCTGGCGTTCATTCAGTCAGCTCTGAGCTATCAAATGACGCGCTACAGTCTGCGTGCAAATGCTTTGACCAGTGAGTGCCCTGGCTGCATCGCGCGGAATGTCGTTCAGCACTTGGAGACATTAGTGGCGCATCAGCAGGTGGTGGATAACCACGGCTTGCGTTTAGCGTACGGGGCGTTGTTGATCGATTGGCGACGCATTATGGAGAAGCATGCCGCAAGCCACTCGTCGGCAAAATCTCAGCAGTCGTCGAAACCTCGGTTGGCCCGATCGGTGCGCAAACTGCACTAGTACGCCAACCACCCATCCACGCCAGGCATCGGGGATTGAATACGGGGACTCGCTTCGCGTAAGGTGCATGGCTTATTCCGTTGCTCTGGCAAAAGAAGTGAAAACACGTGGCTTTGTCTACGGAGGGTTGTTGCTGGCGTTGGGTGCCGCCATCGTTTATGCTTCCTCCAGTGGCGCTGTGCTGATCCCTGCGGGCGATATACTCCCAATATTGCTCGACGGCTTGGGCCTAAGGGACATGGCCAGCGTAGATCCGGTGCACCAGGCGGTGCTGCTTAACATCCGGCTGCCTAGAATTGTATTGACGCTCTTAGTGGGAGCGGGCCTCGGTGTCAGCGGTGTCGCATTGCAGGGCTTGTTTCGCAATCCCATGGCTGACCCTGCTTTGATTGGCATTTCTGCGGGAGCGGCTTTGTTTGCTGCGGCCGTCATCGTGTTCGAAGGGGTGCTTATCGGCACGGTGTTTCAGGGTGTGTTGGGGTTGTACATGCTGCCCGTGGCGGCATTTGTCGGCAGTTTTCTGATTGCGATGTTGGTGTTGCGTTTATCGAGCGTGAGCGGCAAAACGGACGTGGCAACTATGTTGTTGGCGGGCATCGCCATTAACGCCATTGCGCAGGCAGGCACGGGCCTCATGACGTATTTGTCTGACGACAGTCAGCTACGCACCTTGACGTTCTGGCTGATGGGCAGCCTCAGCGGCGCGCAGTGGGAACAGCTGATGGTGGTGGGTCCCTTGATGTTGGTGGCCATTATTGGCTTACCGTTCCAAGCAAGGGCCTTGAATGCCATTTTGCTCGGGGAATCTGTGGCGTCGCATCTGGGTTTTGATTTACAGCGCACGAAGTTGTTATTGATTGTGATGGTGTCTGTCTGCGTCGGCTCAGCAGTTGCCGTTACCGGTATTATCGGATTCATCGGCTTGGTGGTGCCGCATATGGTGCGCTTGGTCATGGGGCCAAATCATCGCAATTTGTTCCCGCTGGCAGCGATACTGGGTGCGCTTGTTTTACTGCTGGCGGATGTGGCGTCGCGGACCGTGGTGGCGCCGGCAGAGTTGCCCATAGGCATCGTGACAGCGCTCTTTGGTGGGCCTTTTTTTCTATGGTTGCTGCTGAAACGCAAGGCTGCAACCGGAGTAGGCTTGTAATGTTTGAAGCGAAGCAGATTTGTTTCAAGGCCTCAGGCTTGACCTTGCTGGATGACGTGTCTCTGCAAGTGACACCTGGGCAGGTGACCGCGCTGCTGGGGCCAAATGGGGCGGGCAAGAGCACCTTGCTGAGTGTGTTCTCACAAGAAAACATGCCCGCAAGCGGTACGGTTTATCTCAATGGCCAGCCATTGTCAGCATATTCACGGCTAGCGAGCGCACGGTTGCGCGCTGTATTGCCGCAAAAGTCATCGCTCAGCTTTGGCTTTCGGGCGCAAGAAGTGGTGGAGATGGGGCGTTTGCCCCACCAGGGATTGCTGTCTCCGACGCAAGAGCGTGACATTGTAGAAGATGCCATGGCACTGGTGCAGATAACGCACTTAAGAGACCGCGCGTATACGCGATTGTCTGGTGGCGAACAGCAGCGCGTGCACTTGGCCCGCGTCTTGTGCCAGATCTGGAGCGACGTGGGCGAGCAGCCGCGTTACTTGTTGTTGGACGAACCTACGTCGGCGCTTGATCTGGAACACCAGCATCATGTCATGAACATAGTGCGAGAATTCGCGACATCGGCGGGAATAGGCGTGCTTGCGGTATTGCATGATCTGAATCTGGCAGCGATGTATGCGGACCAAATTGCGGTCATTAAAGCAGGCAAAATTGAGGCGTGTGACGAACCTTTTGCAGTGATTACGAGTGACATGATTCAACGGATCTTCCATGTCGACGCGGGCGTGAAGGAAAACCCCTATCTGGGGTGCCCCTTGGTGATCAGTAAGCAACGGTCTGATTCTGTATTCAATACTCTCCAAACGGGATGTGGGCATGAAAAATAAATCCCTGGTGCGAACCAAGAAACTCGCGCGGGATCGCTTGTTACGCGAGATTCATGAGCTGAATCTCGAAGTCTCCGCGATGCGCGATATCATCCGCATGAAGCAGCTGATGCTGCGACAAATGAATCAAGACATCTATCGTCGCAGTCGCGCTTCACGTTTTTTGTCCGTTGTGCCCGGGGCAGCCCGTGGGGTTGATGAGCCACTTGTGTGTGATGGCGGCAAAGAAGAAGATGTGTTACCCGCGCTCAATTGTCTGCAGGGTGGACTCGATCCATCTTGAAGTTAGGGGGGCGGAGTGACTCATACTAAGAGTGATTTTGCGTGTGGTCGGGTAAACACCCACGTCGCCCGTCTGCGCTTGGGCGAATCAGAGTCTTCCAAAAGAAACCGATAAACAAGCTAAACGCGGTCATCCACAAGATGGCCGACAGCGACAATAACACGTGATAGAGCGACGCGAATGCGGGCAAGCTCATCGCGATGCGACAAACAACAGCTATCAGCAGTGACAGGGACGCCAACAACACCCAAGTGCGGTATTCAGGCGTGCGTCCGCTGTGCACTTGGCTTGCAAACACCATCACGATAAACACCGAAAAGCCTATGGCGCCGATCGTCAGGATGTGGCGTGCCGGGCTGAGTAGCGGCCAACCCGACAGGATCGCCAGCCCGGCGAGCAAATAGCCCAATGCCATTGCCCAGTATATGCTGTACAGGCTAAAGACCCAGCGATTAAACAGTGGGCGGCCAATATGCCAGTCGTTGAGCAGGTTCAGCATCGCTGCGGCGGCAGCCAGTGCTACCCAGCCAGTAACGGGGTTGCCCGGAATGAGCAGTTCTAGCAGGGTGTAGAAAGTGATGGTCAGCATCGCGAGATTGCGCCGAGGTGGTCGCGCGATGTACTCGACCTCGGTGTCAAACAGCTCGATGCCTTCTTCCAGTCCATTGATGATGCGCATGGAGATGCGGCTGAGTGCCACAATGATCAAGACCATAATCGCGCCAATGG
>DOIU01000035.1:0-9798 GCA_003511825.1 Gammaproteobacteria bacterium
AATGCCAACACATTGCGCTCTTCCATCACTGAGTAGCGCTTGCTGAAGATGTCCTCAAGGATGTTGATTCGGATGAGGTTGTACCAGCTCAGATTCACCGTCTTGGGCAAATCAAACAGCAGTTGGTTGTAAATCGTGATCAGACGCGCCGTGCTCTCAATGCGTTCCAGATACCGTGTTGACCAATACACCCGCTCGGCGACTTTTGACAGCATTACGGCTTCTCCTGCTCGGTATCGACAATCCAGGTGTCTTTACTGCCGCCGCCCTGCGAAGAGTTCACCACCAAAGAGCCTTTTTGCATCGCGACGCGCGTGAGTCCACCGGTGGTGACGAAGGTGTCTTTCGCTTGCAGAATAAAAGGTCGGAGATCCAGATGCCGGGGTTCCAGGCGATTGTTCCCCACCAAGGTGGGCGCCGTTGACAAGGCCAGCGTCGGTTGCGCGATGTAGTTACGCGGGTTGGATTTAATGAGTCCGGCGAAGGTTTCACGGTCTTTTTTGCTTGCGTGCGGCCCCACTAACATGCCATAGCCACCCGATTCATTGGCGGGCTTGACCACGAGTTTATCGAGATTGGCGAGGACATAATCCCGTTGCTTTTTATCGAAACACAGAAAGGTTTCAACGTTGGGCAGCAGCGGCTCCTCGCCCAAATAGTATTGAATGATCGCCGGTATATAGGCATAGATGACCTTATCATCGGCAACGCCGGCGCCGGGCGCATTGGCCAGGGCGACTTTACCCGCGCGCCATGCCCGCATTAACCCGGGCACACCGAGCGCGGAATCCTCGCGAAAGACCTCGGGGTCGAGAAAGTCATCATCAATGCGCCGATAAATCACATCAACCCGCTCCAGTCCGCCGATGTTTTTCATGTAAACGCAGTCATCGTCCTGGACGACCAGGTCACTGCCCTCGACCAGCTCAGCGCCCATTTGCTGCGCCAAAAAGGTGTGTTCAAAGTAGGCGGAGTTGTAGATGCCGGGTGTGAGCACGGCGATCACCGGGCGCTTGACCTTACGCGGCGACAGCGCACAAAGCGTCTCGAACAATTGCGCGGGGTAGGCATCAATCGGTGCAATATCCACCTTCTCAAACACCTCAGGCAACACCCGTTTCATGATGGAGCGGTTTTCCAGCATATAAGACACACCGGAGGGAACCCGCAAGTTATCCTCGAGGATATAAAACTCCCCACCGTGATCGCGCACCAAATCGGTGCCACAGATATGCGCCCACACGCCAAAAGGGGGCGAAATACCCTCGCATTCTTTACGGTAGTTTTTGGATTGGTCTAAAACAGACTGAGGAATGACACCGTCTTTGAGAATTTTTTTGTCGTTATACAGGTCATCAATAAACAAATTGAGTGCGCGCAAGCGCTGTTCGAGGCCGATGCCCGTCTTTTCCCACTGCCGTTTACTGATCACACGCGGGACGATATCAAAGGGCCATGCCCGATCAATATTGCCCTCCTCGGTATACACGGTAAAGCTGACACCCATCTCTTTGATGGTGGACTCCGCCGCCTGCTTGCGTGAACGCACCTCATCATCACTCAAGGTTTTCAGATAGTTAACGAGCTTGCGCGCAGGAGTCCGCGGATTACCACGCGCACTGATCAGCTCATCATAGAAGAGCTCGGGGGTGTACGACTGCCAGTTAGAGTGCATCTTGACTCCCTTGACTCCCTCAATCCCATAGTTGCATTAATGAAATTATCGGCGTAACACCGGCTTACCGTTGACTGGGCAGCGTGTATGTCGGTGACACTGTCTCGCACCACACAAGCCTCCTCAAGAACGCGACGTGTGGGCAACGACCATAGCTATACAATGAGAGATTCATGCCAGCCAAAAATTGACATGTTTCGGCAAAAATGCGCTAAAAACAAGGTAAAAATGGGACTTATCAGGTGATAAAACGCGGTATTGAGTGTTGCATTTTGTCCGAGCGCACCAAGACGGGGCGATATCCGGAAGGCGCGGCGGGAAGCGCCGGTTGCGCCATCGCCGCCGGGTTCGATCATCCAGAGTGATCGAACCCGTGATCAGTCGCTGGCTGGGCGCCTAGGACTCTAGACGATAAGCGCCTTGACGCGCCAGCATCCAGGCTGGGTACTCTTCGGGCAATTGGCTGATTTCATCCAGTGTGGCGAGCTCTTCAGCAGTCAGTGAGACGGCCGTCGCTCCTATGTTACTCTGCAATTGCGACACGCGCCTGGCGCCCACGATGACGCTGGTCACCACCTCTTGATGCAGCAGCCAGGCAAGCGCGAGCTGAGCCACATCGCAGCCTTTGTTGTCGGCCATGGTGCGCAGGGTGTCGATAATGTCAAAGGCGCGCGTCTTGTTCACCGGCGGGAAATCAAAGGCGGCGCGTCGACCGTCAGCAGCCTGCCCATTGCGGTCGTATTTGCCCGATAACAACCCCCCAGCCAGAGGGCTCCATACCATCAACCCGATTTTTTCCGATTTCAGCATGGGGACAATCTCGCGCTCAAGGTCGCGCCCTGCCAAGGTGTAGTAAGCCTGCAAGGACACCAGCGGTGCCAATCGGCGCGCCTCGGTGATGCCTACTGCCTTGACCACTTGCCAGGCCGCCCAGTTAGACAAGCCGATATAGCGAACCAGCCCCTGTTTGACCAAGGTATCCAGCGCTTCCAGTGTCTCAACCATGGGGGTTGCGGGATCAAAGCCATGGATCTGGTAGAGGTCGACATAATCCAATTGCAGACGCGACAAGCTCGCCTGGATCTCGTGCATGATGTGTCCGCGCGAGGCACCGCGATGATTGGGGCCGGCACCCATCGGGCCGAGCACTTTCGTCGCGATCACCACGTCCTCTCGCGGCACCGCCAGGTTGCGCAATGCCTGCCCGAGGATGCGCTCGCTGCGCCCCTCCGCGTAGATGTTGGCGGTGTCAATGAAGTTAATGCCGGCGTCCAGGGCAGTCTTGAGCAACGCATCGGCGTCATCTTGCTGTAACTGGCCGATCTGCCCCCAGATGCCCTCATCGCCGCCAAAAGTCATCGTGCCTAAACACAATTCTGAAACAAACAGGCCGCTGTGGCCGAGCTGTCGCAATCGCATGGTGATTCTCCCTCAGACTGTGGTGATATGATCGCCCTCAACCTTACGCAGCAGGAGCCGCACGACGTGGTGAGAACGAGGACCACAGCATAGCTAGCCCGAGCGCCGGCGGACGACCGCATTCCTCTCAGAGACTTGCCTATTCCTCTCAAAGGCCTGCCCTGTCCGCTGCTGTCGCGCCATCGTCTGCTACACTGCGCGCATGACCATCACCCCCTCACCCGACTACAGCTCGCTGATCACTGCTACCGAATCGCTGTGGCAGCGGTTCGGCGCCACGCCGCCCATCGCCGGGCTGCATATTACGCGTGCGGTGACGCCGACCAGCCTGCAGCCGATATGCTACCAACCCTCTTTGTGTGTGGTCTTGCGCGGAAAGAAACGCAGTGCGCTGGGGGCTTTGACTCTCAATTACACGGCAGGTCAGTGTTTATTGGCCTCCATGCACGTGCCTGCCCATTCACGCATTATCGAGGCCTCGTCGGAACGCCCCTACCTCGCCTTCCGTCTCGCCATTGAACCGCACATTGTCGGCGAACTCATGGCCAGCCATGCCAGCGAGCAACCGCACCCCTGCCGCAGCGGGCAGTTGTTGCCGGCCGTGCGAACTGCCAACCTGTTCGACGCCATTGTCGATCCCTTGAAGCGCTTGCTGCAGCTCCCGGATACCCCACAGGATCTGCCGGTCCTCCAGCCCTTGTTTATGCGCGAGATCGTCTGGCGTCTGCTCAACTGCGAATTGGCGGCACAACTGTATGACCCGAGCTGGCAAGACAGCCGTATGGCGCAAATCGGTCGAGTCACGGCGTGGCTGCGCCAACACTACCGTCAACCCATTCGCGTGACCGAACTGGCGGACATGGCCAATATGAGCGCGGCGTCCTTCCATCGCCACTTTAAAGCGGTGACGCAGGTGTCACCCGTGCAGTTTCAAAAAAACCTGCGTTTGCAAGAGGCGAGAAATCTGCTGATTTACGAGCCGGAAATCGCGGCGATTGCCTATGCCGTCGGCTATGAAAGTCCGTCGCAGTTCAGCCGAGATTATCGTCGCTTGTTTGGTGTGTCACCCCGCGAAGATCGCGGCGCATTGCTCAGCCCAGAACCGACTGTGACAGCGATTATTTAGCCCATCAAAACACGCCGTTTTTATCGATCACAGACTGACGTTGACGTAAAACGTTAACCTAGACAGGCATTAACGTAAACGGCAGCACAGCACAATAAAAGTCCCTCCTGCTTAAACCTGCGTGTATTAGAAATTCGCAAAAAAGTAATTTTCCCGTTAGAATAAAAAAACGTGGTCACCAAGAATGATTCACACAGCCTAATAAAAAGTAAACGGCTTGCATTAAAAAAAGAAAAGCAAATGCACTAGCCAACACGTAATTAAGCCAATCATTACCCGGCTAAGCCGCGCGAATCGCCCAAGAGCGAATGCCGGCTACAACGCACACGAGGAGGATAAATATGAGCATGATGCACATCGTGCAGCCCGCTGAAAAACCTACACACAAGCCTGGCGGGACCTTTTCAAGTCTCGGTACCCTACCTCGCGTTCCCATCCCCGATTTAGCCGATACGCAAACGCGCTTTGAACACTGGTGCACCCCGTTATTAACACCCGCAGAGTTGTCCGAAACTCAGGCTGCCATCCGCGCGTTTTTTGCGCCTGACGGCCCCGCCGAGATCCTCAACCGCGAGCTGCATGCTTACAATGAGCGCGCCGAGGTTTACAGTTGGCTGGATGAATTCTGGCCGGCGCGCTATTTGGGCAGACGCGTACCGGTTTCCGTTAACGCCAACTTTTTCTTCACCTTAGTTGACCAAGACGGCACGCAACTGCAACGCGCGGCGAATTTGATTGCCGCCACTGTTCGCTACAAACAACAGCTGGATGAGGAAGACCTCCCCGTCAGCAAGCTACGCGATCAGCCCTTGTGCATGTCGCAGAACAAGTACCTGTTCTCATCCACTCGAATTCCGGGTGAACAACGCGACCAGGCCCGTACCCCCTACTCCGAGGCACAGCCGGGGCCATCACAGGCGCGGCATATCGTCGTTATCCATCAACGTCAGCTGTTTCGCCTGACGGTGATTGACGCCGACAACCAGGCCTGCACGCCTGAACAATTGGCGCAGGCACTCGGTGCGATCCAACAGGCGTCACAAGCCGCAGCAGACGGGGAATCCGTCGGTTACCTCACGACGCTGCCGCGCACGGATTGGGCAGGGACCTACCAAGCGATGCGCGCCAGCCCGGTCAACGCCGAGGCGCTCGATACCGTGGAGCAGGCGCTGTTTTGCGTGTGCCTTGACGACGCCGCGCCTGAGGATTTACAAGACGCCTCGGATCGCTTGCTGCACGGCGACGGCGGCAACCGCTGGTTTGATAAGTCGCTGTCGCTGATCGTCTTCAGCAACGGTGTTGCGGGCGTGAACGTCGAGCACTGCGGCCTCGACGGCATGACCGTGGTGGAACTCATCGATTTCGTCCACAACCCGGAGACACACAAGGCGATGACGCAAAGCGCGGCGCAACCCGCACCACCGACCTTCGCGCCCCTCACATGGGCGTTGAATGACGATCTGCGCGCCACCGTGCGCGATGCCCAATCGGCGTTTCAGCGCTTGGCCGACAATACTGCAACGCTGTCATTTTCATTTGACGACTTCGGCGTGCAACACATCAAGACACTCGGCGTCTCACCGGACGCCTTTTGCCAAATCGCCTTTCAGCTCGCGCATCAGCGCACCAAAGGGTTGATTGGGGCCACCTATGAGTCCATTGCCACGCGCCAGTTTGAACGCGGCCGCACCGAGGCCATGCGGGTGGTCACACCAGAGATTGTCGCCTTTGTGGACGCCATGGCTGACGCAAGCACATCTGAAGCGGAGCGACGAGAATGTTTCTATGCCGCTGCCGAGCAACACATTCAGCGCGTGAGAGCGTGCCAGGGCGGCCAGGCACCCGAACAGCATCTGTGGCAGTTGCAGCTGATTGCCCAGGAGAAAGGCGCCGCACTCGGCATCGATGAAGACTTCGCGCTGTTCCACTCGCCCGGATGGCTGAAGATGCGCGACGATTACCTCAGCACCAGCTCCGCGCCGTCTGAGAACGCGACCGTATTTGGGTTCGGCGCCACCAGTGAGCAATGTATCGGTACCGCCTATATGGTGCGTCGCTCCGCCATCAAGGCGTACCTGAGCACACCGCGTGCGGTCGCCCAGCATATGCAGGCGTTTGCCGAGCATCTCAGCGATGTGTTTCGCGAACTCTCCCAATTATTGCAACCCGGAGAACGCAATGAGTAGCACAGACACACTGCTCCACAGCGTGGTGAACTGCGACCGCTACCCGCTGCACCAACCCGACAGCCTGGCCTGGGACTCTGTCATTGCGGGCATCCAGCGCGATCTTGCCACCGATGGCTGCAGTGTGTTGAAGGATTTTATCCACCCGACACAGCTGCCCGCCTTGGCGCAGCAAGGCCAGCAGCTTGCGCCAGACGCTTACTACACCGTAAGCACCGTCAATGTATACAACACTGACCCCAATCAGGATTATCCACCCGATCATCCGGGACGGATTACCTTCGAGCGCGGCAATGCCTTTGTCGCGCGCGATCGCATCCCGACCGATTACCTGATCAGCCAGCTCTATACGCACGCGCATTTTAAAGCCTTTATCGCCCGCTGCTTTGCGGTGGACACGCTGTATGAGCTCGCCGATCCGCTTGCAGGTTTATGCCTCAATGTGCTGCAAACAGATCGGGAACACCCTTGGCATTTTGATACGAACGAATTTACCGTCAGCCTGCTGACGCAAGCCGCAGACCACGGTGGCGAGTTTCAGTTTTTCCCTGACATTCGATCACCCGACGCCGAAAACCAATCGGCCGTGCATGACGTGATTACAGGGAAAACCCCGGAGGTCGTGAAACACCTGAACTTAGCCTGCGGTGATTTGCAGCTGTTTAAGGGGCGCTATGCCTTGCATCGCGTCAGCCCGGTCAAGGGCGCTCAGGAGCGACACACCGCCATCTTCGCCTATACCCCTGTGCCCGACGTGATCAGTAACGTCGAGAGAACCCGCCAGCTGTTCGGGCGTGTGTTACCCGAGCACTACGCCGCCGAAAAAAACGCCCAGCGCAGAGACCAACTCATCGACTGACTATGACCAAGGCCAAACTGGACGATACCGGGAAAACTGTTTTTGACAACATCTATACCTCGCCTGACCCGCGCGCCTATTGCGCAGCCATGCAAGGCCTGGACTATGTGATTCCCGAACGCGCGCAACCGATATTCTCGGATTTGTTCCACACCTATCAGCATTACTACCAGCGACCGCAAGTGAATGTTTTGGATTTAGGGTCATCATACGGCATTAACGCAGCGCTGTTGCGCTATGCCATGACCTTGCCCGACTTGTATGCACGCTACACCTCGGACTCGGCACAGGCGCTCAGCACCGACGCCTTGCTCGAACGCGACCGGCAAGACTATGCCGACATACGCGATCACGCGAACTTACATATGACCGGCATGGATATCTCAGCACCCGCATTGCATTATGGGCGCGCGAGCGGGTTACTCCAAGACACTGTCGAAGCGAACCTGGAGGTGGACGCGCCAACGCCGGCACAAGCGCAATCCTTAGCGCGTACCGATTGCCTGATTTCCTCAGGCTGTTTTGGCTACGTGACCACCACAACGCTGGAAAAAATCATCGCGGCCTGCCAGCCCCGGAAACCCTGGATGGCGCACTGCGTATTGCGGATGTTTCCCTTAGACACCTTGTCCAGCATGCTCCAAGACCACGGATACCGCGTGCAAATCCACGCCACACTCGTGCCGCAGCGACGCTTTGCCTCTGCAGAAGAACAGCAAGAGGTGATCACTCGGCTGCAAGCGCTTGACATTGACCCGCGCGGCTGGGAAGACCAAGGCTGGCTCTATGCGCACGTGATCACGGCCAAGCACGACGGATCCATTCCACGCTGACGCTAGCCGTTGACCAGAAAGTGCACCCAGATACTGGCAGCATAGCCGAGCGCAATCGCCCAACTCCAGCGCAAGTGACTGAAGAACGTGTATTGGCCGCGCGCCTGGCCCATCAGGGCGACGCCCGCCGCCGAGCCAATGGACAGCAAGCTACCGCCGACACCGGCCGTTAAGGTGACCAGCAGCCACTGCATGTGCGACATCTCGGGGTTCATGGCGAGCACGGCAAACATCACTGGGATATTATCAACAATCGCCGACAGCACGCCGACACTGATGTTCGCGGCGGTCGGCCCCAACGTGCCATAGAAAAACTCCGAAGCAATACTCAAGTAGCCAATAAAGCCCAGCCCCCCGACAGCCAAGATCACACCGTAGAAAAAGAACAGCGTATCCCACTCCGCATGAGCGATGCGGGCAAACACATCAAACTCGTATTGCTCGTCTTTTGACCCTGGGGGGCTTTCGTTGCCATGCGCCCAATCGATTGACCGCCGACGTAAATAATCGCCATAGAACTTGAGATATGCCAAGCCGAGCATCATGCCGAACACGGGCGGTATATGCAAAAAACTGTGGAAGGCGACGGCGGTGAAGATCGTGAGCAGAAACAGCCCGAGAATCACCATGCCACCGTGTTTCATAAAGGTTTCGCCACCGTCATCAGGCGCAGAAACGGCCTGTGGCTTACCCGTCGGCACCGCAAATTGCATGATGACCGCCGGCACCAAAAAATTCACCAGCGCCGGAATGAACAAGTCAAAGAACTCGGTAAACTGGACCATGCCCTTTTGCCACACCATCAGCGTGGTGATGTCGCCAAACGGACTGAACGCGCCGCCGGCATTGGCGCCGACGACAATATTAATACAAGCAATGGCAACAAACTTCGGCTGGTCGTCGCCCACCGCCAAAATCACCGCACACATGATCAGCGAGGTGGTGAGATTGTCCGCAATCGGCGAGATCAAGAAGGCGAAAATGCCGGTTAACCAAAACAACGCGCGATAGCCGAAGCCGTTTTTGACCAACCAATCACGCAAGACATCAAACACGCCCCGCTCCAGCATGGCGTGAATATAGGTCATCGCGACCAGCAAAAAGAAAAACAACTCCGCGTATTCCAGGAAGTTGTGACGGATAGCGGCTTCCAAGTCGTGCGACCTGTCTGAGCCGCCATAGGCAATCGCGATTAAAATCCAAATGATGCCCGCCGCTGCCAGGACAGGCTTGGATTTTCGCAATTGCAGCTTCTCCTCCAAGATCACCAAGGTATACGCGGCCACAAAAATCGCGATAGACACGAAGCCGACCCAGTGGGTGGTGAGCACGAGTGTTGGCTGGGCACCGGTGTCAGCTGCCAGTGCCGGCGCGGTCAGGAACAGCGCGGATAGCAAGAACAACAGCGTCAACATAAGGCATGTACTCGGGTATTGGACAATCATTGCCTGCTGCAGGAGTAGGCGCGTATGCCGTGGGTTAACCGGCATGTCTGCGTATGCTGCGCTGCAATTATAGGCCACTGAAACGCCCAATCAATCGGAAACGCTGACGCGGAAGGCGCCAGTGGCGGTCGCCCATCAGCCAGGCAACAATCCACACGATTGCAACAGGGGCTTGAGCGCATCGACGTGGGTGCGCGTTGCCTGCTGCAGGGCCTGCAGTTGCTGGTCGCGCGTGGCAGCCCATTGTCGGTAAGC
>DOIU01000035.1:10131-15297 GCA_003511825.1 Gammaproteobacteria bacterium
AGCTGGCGGTGCGCGGCCAGGGCTTGATAGTGAATACGGCTGACATCGGCCGCCCAGGGTTGGACCTGCCAGACAAAGAAACTTTGCACCACCGTCAGTAAGATTTTGCCTTGGCGACTGGCCTGCCCCTTAAAACACAACGGCCGACGCGCCAGCCGATCTTGCGCGAGCTGCGTCGCGGCCGCGAGCTGTGCGTCGAGCAAGGTGCCGGCACGCAGGAGGTAGCCTGCCCGCCCATGGCGAATCAGCCTGTTCAAAAGCGGGGGCATCGTAGTCGTAGTGACCCGCCAGCCACTGCTCTGCCCAATGATCGACCACCGCCAGCGACTGCGCGAGTGCGGCTTCCGCGCCCTGCGGATAATCGCCCAGCTGCAGCGGCACCTGCCACAAGCCGGCGTACTCTTCTCCGCCCAGGGTCGCATGCCACAGCGCAATGGGCAGCTCGTCGCGCTTTTGCGCATGCGCCTCCGCCAGCTTCTGCGCCAAGGTGTCACGCCCTTGTTCGCGCAACTGCGCCACACACACCGGCGCCAAGCGCAGAAAGTCCAGTTCGTTGAACAAGCGCAACGACGCCGGCGCCACTTTACCGAGAATGCTGTTACGTTCACCGACGACGCGCCCCAAGGAGCACGAGTACAGCTTGAGAAAATCGAGCAGGCCAATGCGCTGATCGGAGACCGATAAGGTCAAGTCTCTTGCCGAAGGACGTTGAGCAGGTTCAACAACAGGCGGCGCCACAAGGGCTTGCTTCAAGCTGCGGGCAAGGCGATGCCGATAGTCGTTGAGCATGTGCTCGGCCGGGTCATCGGCGCAAGCGGTCAACACCAGTATTACCGACAACAGTGCGGCCCCGGTCACCCATGCTCGCGCCAACGCAATACCTCGCCCCACCGCCTTCACCCCACCCTTACGACCGAACGCGACTTGCAGTCAACAGCCAACAAAGCAAGCTACCGCGGCGGCTGGGGATTGGGCGCCCACAACGCAGGCGTGGTGGCGGGATGCAGGTGAACAGGTCTGACATGCACGCAGTATAGGCGACAAGCGTATGCCGGAGAAACTCGCTGCACTGACGGCGCCCTGAAACGCTTTCTTCAGATTCGCGGCAGTGGTAGCATAACCGCCCATGATGGCACGCGTGGCTGCCATCATCAGGCTTGCATTCGCAGCCGCATGCCGTTTTCCACGCAGGGAGTTTTTTGGTGATTGTCATGTCTTGCAGCCAGGTGATCTGCGCCTAAGTGATTCCTTATGCCACGATGCGTGAGCGTCGGGCAGAGTAATCATCCATTGCGCACGTCCACCTGTGACCATGGGCTCGGCCTCAGGCCGCAGCCGCGTGCCCTCCTGCGTAATGGAAAAGACATGTACACACAGAGCTACTCACTGGCCGAGCTTGGGTTCTCGGCACACTTTTCAACACAACTCAGCCTCGACGAGTTTGACACCCTCCACCCTTGCCGATTGTTCGGCCTGAGTCGCGACCGACTGCTCGCTTGTGGAGAGTCAGGGTTGCGCCCACTCATCCCCGTGCCACCCGCGAACACCGGCGACTTCGCTGTCGGTGATTGGGTCCTCGCCGATGCGACCGGTCGCGCAGTGCGGCGACTCACGCCCATCAATACCTTGAGCCGACGTGCCGCTGGCACCCATGCCGCCACCCAACACATTGCCGCCAACGTGGACACCCTGTTTGTGGTGAGCTCGTGTAACGCCGACTTCAGCGTGGCTCGCTTGGAGCGCTACCTGGCACTCGCGCGGCAGGCAGACGTGAACCCGGTGGTAGTGCTCACCAAAGCCGACCTCTGTGCCACGGCTGCAGATTTTGCGGCACAATCCGAACCACTGATGCCACAGCTGACCGTACTGACCCTCGATGCCACTGCCCCCCAAGCGCTGAACACCCTGCAGCCTTGGTGCGGCACCGGGCAAACCATCGCCCTGGTCGGTTCCTCAGGCGTGGGGAAAACCACGTTGATGAACGCACTCACCGGCGCTGCGGGGGCCACACAAGCCGCCCGCGACGACGATGATAAGGGGCGTCACACCACCACGGCGCGCGAGATGCGCCGTACGGTCAGCGGTGCCTGGCTGATTGACACACCGGGTATGCGCGCCTTACGGCTGCACGATAGCCGCGATGGCCTGGCGGCCGTGTTTGCGGATATCCACGCGCTGGCGGCGGCCTGCCGGTTCAGTGATTGTGCGCACGACACCGAGCCTGGCTGTGCGGTGCAGGCGGCGATCGCTGCAGGGGAATTAGCGGAAGAGCGGCTGCAGCGCTGGCGCAAGCTTCAGCGCGAAGAACGGCACAACAGTGAAACCCTAGCCGAATCGCGTGCACGCGACCGACAATTCGGCAAATACGTACAGCGCGTTCAAGCGGAACACAACGCTCGCAAGGGTCGGTCTTGAGGTAAAACGCAGTCAAAGCAAGGGCGCGCGTCGCACAGACGCGCGCTGTTGAGTGCTTTGTCGTGCGTGCCGATTATCGCAGCAATAACAGTGGCTTTTGCGTGCTCAACATCATCTTGGCGGTAAAGCTGCCAACGAAGAGATCGCGAATGCGGTGATGGCTGAACGCGCCCATGACGGTGAGATCAATGTCATTGCCGCGTCGGTACTCGACCAACGCCGCTTGCGGATCACCGGTTAAGGCCGCGATGGTCGTCTCGATGCCCGCTGACTGCAGCACATCAGCCGCCGCGCTCAGCGCGCTCTGGATACCGGTCAGCTTACCGACACCGGCAACATGGCAGGGGATGTCGCGAAACAGCGGCAGCTGCGCCACCATGTTCAGCGCCTTTTTGGAATGCTCACTGCCGTCGTAAGCCAGCATGATGCTGCGCGGCTCGGTGAATGGCTTGTTGACCACCAGAATGGGCTTGTGCAGCGAACGTGCGACCGTTTCCAGATGCGCGCCAAGCTCATTGCCTTCGGTCTGCTCACCGCGAATGCCCATCACCAGCAAGTGAATTTCGTGCTCACAATCGACCAAGGTCTCGGTCAAGGGTCCGTGGCGCTGGCGCAACACAGGCTCCGGGTGCCCGTGCTCAGCGAGCCGGTCACGCTGCCGGTTTAAAATATGCTTGCCGTGCTCAAGCAGAATTTTGCTGCGCTTTTGCTCGACATCAACCAGCTCTTGCATCAAGCTTTCTTGAGCCCCAAGCCCAATGGCCCCCGACAAATCGTGGCTGGCCACCTCGCGATGCTCCACATTGTGCAACAACTTCAGTGGCTGCCCCATGCGCTGGGCGGACCAAGCCGCGTAATCCGTCACCGCATCCGTGTAGGTCGCCCCATCAACACAGGCCACCACATATTCCTGCGTGCTTTCGCTCATCAGTGTTCCCCAAGAACTTTTTCAAGCGCTTCTGGCTTATCAGCAACGCCAAAGCGATCAATGACCGTCTCACTGGCCTCGTTGAGACCAATCACTTGCACGTCGGCGCCCTCTCGACGGAACTTCAGAATCACCTTGTCGAGTGCACCCACAGCGGTCTTATCCCACAGGTGCGCGCGGCTGACGTCAATCACGACTTTATCAAGCGCTTCGCGAAAGTCAAAAGCCGCCGTAAAGCTGTCGGCAGAGGCAAAAAACACCTGCCCAACCACGCGGTACGTGCGGGTGTCATGCTTGTCATCGCGCTCAGACTCCACGTACATAAAGCGCGCGATTTTATTGGCGAAGAACAGCGACGCGAGCAACACACCCGAAAACACACCAAAGGCGAGATTGTGCGTCCACACCACCACAATTACCGTCACCAGCATCACCACGTTGGTTGACAACGGATGTTGTCGTAAATCCCGCACCGAGGCCCAGGAAAACGTGCCGATCGACACCATGATCATCACCGCCACCAAAGCGGCCATCGGGATGATGGAGACCAAATCGCTCAGAAACACCACCATCACCAACAACATCACCCCCGCGACCATGGTCGACAAACGCCCGCGCCCACCGGACTTGACGTTAATCACCGACTGACCAATCATCGCGCAGCCGGCCATGCCGCCCAGGCAACCGGCAAAGATATTGGCAATGCCCTGCCCTTTACACTCGCGATTCTTGTCACTGCCAGTGTCCGTGAGGTCATCCACAATCGTCGCTGTCATCAGCGTCTCAAGCAAACCCACGACCGCAAGCGACAACGAATACGGCAAAATGATGCCAAGCGTCTCGAGATTAAGCGGCACATCCGGCCATAAAAACACCGGCAGCGTATCGGGCAAGGTCCCCATATCGCCCACCGTGCGAATCTCCAGCCCCAGCAGATGGGACACCAGCGTTAACACGATAATGCACACCAACGGTGACGGGATCACCTTGTTCACATACGGAAACAGGTAAATAATCGCGAGCCCCGCCGCCGTCATGGCATACACATGCCAGGTGACATTGGTCAACTCCGGCAACTGCGCCATAAAAATCAATATGGCCAGCGCATTCACAAAGCCCGTGACCACCGAACGCGACACAAAGCGCATCAACTCGCCCAAGCGCAGATAACCGGCGGCGATCTGTAACACCCCGGCCAACACCGATGCCGCCAACAGATACTGCAGCCCGTGCTCCTTCACCAAGGTGACCATCAACAAGGCCATCGCCCCCGTCGCCGCCGAAATCATCCCCGGCCGACCGCCGACAACCGCAATCACCACAGCGATACAGAACGACGCGTAGAGCCCGACCTTGGGATCAACCCCAGCGATAATAGAAAACGCAATGGCCTCTGGAATCAGAGCCAATGCAACGACCAACCCGGCCAGAACGTCACCACGGACATTGCCCAGCCAGTCGTGTTTGCGCGAAAGTAACAGCATGGTATTCCCCAGAGCGGGATGACAAAAACAGCAACGGCAGGCCTCAGCCTGCCGTCAAGCGGCGCATCATACCCCAGTTATCGGGTGACTCAAACCTGAGATGAAGGGGGATGTGCTTTTTTATATGGGTTTGTAACTTTATTGATGGGTTGTTGGGGGTGTAGTGCTTGGCAGCGGGCTTGGTTGCGCTTCTGCTCGGGGAGCGCTTGGCTGGTTTTCTTGGGTGGCTTTTTTAAGTTTCGCTCGCTTAGCTGCGAGGCCTGGTCTTTCTCCGTGCCCGGCGAGCGAGTCACTTTTGCTCGCGCGCAAAAGTAACCAAAAAAGCGCTTTGTTGATTGA
>DOIU01000243.1 GCA_003511825.1 Gammaproteobacteria bacterium
AGCAACGGCATGTGACAGGCATTGTTGATACGCAGGATCCGGAAGGCATGCTGGCGGTGTTGAAGAACAGCCTAGACTTAGGTGTGGTGACCTTGCCTGGTCTGGTGGTGATTCACTGAAAAAAAATCTGCTTTTGTGGTGTCGTGTTTTTCGTGGCCGTCGTCCTTTATGAGTAACGACGACTTTGCGCCAGGAGACCCCGCAGGCATGACGTACACGCACCGCGCTTTTCCACGATTCTTTTCACCGCATCGGCTGACCGCCCGTATTGCCGCTGGGCTCGTGATACCTGCGCTGGTTCAGCCCGCAATGGCGGAGACTGCCCGCTACGACCTCGCCATTCCAGCCGGCCCGTTAGGCAGCGCTTTGACACAATTGGCCGACGCCACGCATACAAAATTGCTCTTTGTCAGTGAGCTCGTGGCGGGTCTGCGCACCACCGAGCTAACAGGGAAATACACGCTGGAGCAGGCGCTGGAGCGACTGCTGGCCGATACACGCCTGCAGTATTTCATCGATCATGCGCAAAAGACGATCACCCTCAAGACCGCCGATGAGGAAGCACTGCTGCTGGACACCATGCGCGTGCAGAGTGTCGCGGAGCCAGGCTTTGGTGATGCGCCGGTGGAGCCGGGTGGATTGAAGGCGGACTATCAGTCTGCGGCCACGAAACTCGCCTTACCCCTTAGAGACACGCCACAAGCCGTCACGGTGGTCACTCGCGACGCCTTAGATGCCAGGCAGGTTAACGATATTTCCACTGCGTTGGAGCTTGCGGCCGGTGCGAGCGAAGGAGGCGGAGCGTCGGCACCGGGGCCGTTCGGTGGCAGAGGGCAATTCGGTGCCATGTACGCGTTGCGTGGCCAATTGCTCGATTACTACGGCGGCATCCTCTCTGACGGTGTTACGTTGAGCAGTATAGCCGCCTTTGACTTCGCAGCCTACGAACGCGTTGAAGTGATGAAAGGCCCGTCAGGATTCTATGGGCAGGGCTCGCTCGGCGGTTTTATTAACCTAGTGCGTAAAAAACCGCAGCAGGAAACCCAAGCCAGTGTCAGCCTGGCGGCGGGGTCTTACGACACGTATCGTTTTGAGTCTGACGTCACCGGTGCGCTATCAAAAGACAAGCGTGCGCGAGGCAGGCTGACGTTTGCCTATGAAGATGCCGGGTCATTCATTGACGGTGTGAGTAGCGATCTGCTGCAAGTGGCGCCCAGCGTAGAGTACATTATTGCAGACAATACACGTGTATTACTGCAGCTGCTGTACCAACAGGAAGCGTTTGTGCCGAATCAAGGTCTGCCTCTGCGAGTAGTAGGCAACCGCAGAGAACCGTTTGATGTTCCTCGATCAGTCTTCTTTGGCGTGCCCAATAAAGACTCTGACATCGAGGTGTTTGATGCACTCTTCAAGCTGGATCATCAGCTGTCAGATCGCTGGCTAGCCTCTTTGATACTCCAAGGCAATACTGCTGATCGCGATATTGTATTTAACAACACGGTGAATGTTGATGGCGGCTATACCTATGCGTTCGCCTCCAAGCACATTTCTGATTATGACCTCTGGTCAGGTGAGTTGCGGCTGGAAGTAAGCTTTGATGCCTTTGGGCAAGAACACAAGGTATTGTTCGGTGCGGAAAACAGTCATCGAAAGCTCGACGCCATATACTCGTATGTACCAATAGGTGTATTGGAAAGCTACCAGGCGAACTTTGCCGATGTGGGTTCTGTGCCCACCGGTGCTATTCCTGATACCCCTTGGGTCTCGTCCGATACGAAGCAAAAGGCACTGTATACGCAATCAGTTTTTTCGTTGCATGAGAAGACACAACTACTGATCAACGCCCGTTATAGCCACGTCGATACGAGAGGTTCGTTTCAAGAAGCTCCGAGCAATCCTATCGACGAAGGCGTCTTTACCTACCGCGCTGGCTTGACGCACACATTGTCGGACAACGCATCTGTGTATACGGCTTTTGCTGAGTCATTCGAGCCGCTTGATTCGGTGGATCGGAATGGCAATGCGCTTGATCCAACCACGGGGGAGGGTTACGAAGTGGGTCTGAAGAGCGAGTGGTTTGACAACAAGCTCGCAGCCAACTTGGCCGTCTATCGGCAGGATCAAGAAAATTTGCCGATCACAGACCCTGAAGATCCCAATTTCACGATGTCGGGCGGGTTGCACCGCACCGATGGCATTGAGCTGGAAATCACAGGATCTCCTATGCCAGGTCTGACACTGGCATTCGCAGCAGATTGGTCTGACAATGAATTCCGAGATCCCGAAGATCAAAACACCTATGGCATGGCGCGAGAAACAACCGCGGATCGGCGATTCAGTGTGCACGCAAACTATGAGATACAAGGCGGCAGATTGGCAGGCTTGGGGTTTGGCGGTACCTTTGTGAGTGTGGGGGATCGGCAATTCATTTCATACGGCGAGGACGGGCCCTTTCAGTCCTACTTGGACGGCTACGAGCGCGTTGATATGCATCTCTCGTATGATGGTTTGCCGAATTGGGACATGTCATTGCTTGTGCGCAACGTCCTCGACGAGACGTATATTGAATCAAGCAGCGGCGCCACATGGAACGGCAGCTTCTTCGGCTCCCCCCGCGCCGCCTTGTTAAAAGCGACCTATCGCTTCGACTAACGCGGTTGACCCATCCCGCTCCGTGCGCGGGATGGGATGTCTATCAATCCCAAGGTTTCGTTGATATCCGAGAGTGGGCTGTATCACACAGAAGGTGTAACGACACCACTTGGTAAACGGATTCTACTCACGTTGTGCCATGGTTCCGTCTGAAGCCAGGCCCGATTCGTACCAGCCCTGAGTGTTGTTGACGATTCTTACCACTGACAGCATGACCGGGACTTCTATCAATACCCCGACAACGGTTGCCAGCGCCGCACCTGATTCAAAACCAAATAATACAATAGCCGTTGCAACTGCCAGCTCAAAAAAGTTGCTCGCGCCGATCAGGGCCGATGGCGCGGCCACGCAATGCGCCACGCCAAATCGTCGGTTCAGCCAGTACGCTAAGCCCGCATTGAAATAAACCTGTATCAATATAGGTACGGCCAATAGCGCAATGATCAAGGGCTGCGACAGAATCTGCTGCCCTTGAAACCCAAACAGCAATACTAGCGTGAGCAGTAACGCCACCAGCGAGATAGGCCCGAGTATATTTAAAACGCGTTGCAGGGCTGCTGGCCCGCCGTTTCGTAACAGCGCTCGGCGCCAGATCTGCGCGATCACCACCGGGAACACAATATACAAGACCACTGACAGGAACAGCGTGGCCCACGGCACGGTAATGGCTGATAAGCCAAGCAGTAAACCCACAATCGGCGCGAAGGCCACGATCATGATGGCGTCATTCAGGGCAACCTGCGTGAGCGTGAAATGCGGCTCTCCGTCTGACAGATTGCTCCAGACAAACACCATTGCTGTGCAGGGCGCCGCCGCGAGAATGATCAAACCCGCGATGTAGCTGTCTATTTGTTCTGCGGGCAACCAGTCTGAAAAGAGTCCACGGATAAACAGCCACGCCAGTAACGCCATCGAAAACGGCTTGACCGCCCAGTTAATAAACAGTGTTACGCCGACACCGCGCCAATGCTCTCGGACATGATGCAAGGCTGAAAAATCAATTTTCAGCAGCATGGGAATCACCATGAGCCAGATCAGCACGGCGACCGGCAGATTGACATTCGCGACCTCAAGTGCGCCGAGTTGCTGGAAGGGCGCTGGCAGCCAATCGCCGAGGGCAATCCCGATCACAATGCACAAGAAAACCCACACGGTGAGGTAGCGTTCAAAGAAACTGATCGGCTGGCCCTGATTCTGTTTGGCGGTGACTTCACATTGAGCGGACATGACATGAGTCCTATGAGTGGTTTTCAAATATACGTTTTTTCATATATGTGCTCAAGTGTCTCTACAGTCAGCTGCAGGAACTTTCACCCCGTTTGCCAGTCAACAGAGCAGATAGATTGAGGAAGCGCTTTACCATGACGCATTGGTTTCAACATCGCCGCCGACTGCTTGCCATGATGGCAGCAACACCACTCTACGCCGCCGCGCAACCCGTGCTCAGCAATGAGCGCGGCATCAAGGGGCGGCTGGCGCCCCTTGATGCCGCGTTCTGGCTCGATGCCCAGGGCGAAAGGGCACTTCAGCGTGAAAGCGCATCGCGGCAAATGGGTCTACCTAAAATTCTGGCAGAGTTGGTGTCCGGGCTGTCACTCCAGTGGCTTCCCCACCCTGAAGAAAGTCACCGACGCCTTGGCTGACGAGCCTTTATTCGTGGCCGCCGGTCTTCAGACAACCTTTGAAGGTCACCAGACCAACACCGCCGATAAAGTGCGGAAAACGCAACTGCGGTACGAATTAGCTATCCCGATGGGGCATGATCCTGGGCAGCACAATCCCGGCGGTTATCCCCATGCTATGCGCAGTTACCGCAGCGGCGGCACACCCTGGCAAGTGGTCATAG